>NZ_CASGGV010000112.1:0-2938 GCF_949319125.1 Frankia sp. Hr75.2
CGTGAGGCACCACGGCGATGCCGCAGTCGAACTCCAGGCCATCGGGGGGGCACAGTTGCGTTCGCTGGGCGCGGGTGCTGGGGTCGCCGGTCAAGCATGATCAGGTGATGGGTCGTCGGCGTGTCTGTTCGCCGGTTCCCGCCTCGGAGTTCGCCGGGTTCCGGTTCCCGCCGGAGATGATCGTGCTGGCGGTCCGGTGGTAAGAACGTACCCGGAGGTTCTGCGCGCAACCCCTGGATCGCGCTCGTTCCCGAATGTCGCCACGCCGCCACGTCACGGACGCTGCGGTGCGGGAAGGACATTGTGGACATCCGGTAACGGGGATCGTGTATGCGCTGGCCAAGCCCGCCGCGCCGGCAACAAACCGGGCAACTCCGGCGTCCATCTGGATGACGCTGTTCCGGCCGGGCAGGAAGCACGGTTCTGGCCGGTGGATGGAACGGGGGTCTAGGTGTCGCGCTGTCTGGCCATCGGTGGGCTCATGACACACGCGAGACTACCGCCGGTTACTGCGGCGGTAGGCCGTGGCCCAGCGCTGGACCGCCACCGCGGCGGTGCCGGCGAACGCGAGCTGCCGGAGCCCGCCGGCACGCTCTCAACGGGCAGCGGCATCGCGGTGCAGGGATGGCCGTGCGTCGGCCGACGACCCGGCGGACCACGAGGGATCCGAGACCGCCCGCACCGGCCAGCAGCAGAGTCTGTTGGCCGCTCCGGGCTACCGGCTCCAGTCTGTACCGCCGGCCCGTGAGCCAAAGGGTAGCGCCGACGAGCACCAAGGCTGCGAGGATCACCCGATCCTTCGGTTCCAGGGCCGGGCGGTTCACCTGCCGTCGCAGCACCGCCACCGGATGTCGCAGGACGAGGAGCTTCACGTCTTTCGCGGTGTCGCCGCGCACGCGGAGCAACATCAGTCCGAGAGCATTGCGCGTCAGGGCGTAGAGCAGCGACCACACCATGACCACCCAGCCTGCCCGACGCAGACCCCATCTGGCAGGCAAACACGCAGGTCATCCCTGAATCGGGGTTCTGGAGTCCCACAGGTCCTGGGTGGCGCTGGTCTCGGTGAGCATACGGCGGGCATCCGTCCGACTCGCAGGGCCACGCCAAGACGAATGACGGACATAGCGAAGTCGACCAGTCTGACGGTATAGACCCTGAGTCAAGTTGCACGAGCAACCATCTAAGCGACCTGAAGGTGATCTGACCCATTCGGGGTCTCAATGGAGCAGGATCCGTAGCAGGATCAGGGTGACACCGAACGCGCCGGAGACGAGCCCGTAGGCTAGGGACGTCCAGGTGCCGCGCCCGCTGCGCGAGCCGGCGATCTCGCCCCACAGCACCAGCGCAGCCACTCCGGTCCACATCCCAGCGAGCGCCGCGGTTTGCACGGGCGCGCCGGCCGCCGCGGCCAGCAGCACCGCGAGCAGCGGGACGAACGACGCTGTCACCAGGGACCATTCGTGGGCCATCGTCTCGGCCAAGCGGTGCAGGCCGGCCCGTCGACTAACATCCGGCGGTGAGCCGAGGAACTCGGCATACACGTGGGCGAGCCAGTACACGATCACGCTGACCAGCTCGGCGTAGATCAGGTCGCTCAGCCCCGTCTGGCGCTCCGACTCCACCGCCAGCACCGAGTCCGCCAGGATCGTTCCGTAGATCGAGCCGGCAGGATTGCGCGCGAGCGCGAGCACGACGGCCCGCAAGCCACGGCGGGCGGCGGCCTGACGGTCGAGGCGCTCGTGCACGTCCACGGCCTCAAGGTCTACCCGACGGGCTCCCGGACCGCTCGCCGGTCTAGACCGCATGCGGCGAGCTGTTCGCCGTTCTGGCGACGGGCTAGGCAGGGCGTCGCCCCCCCGATGCGGTCGAAGGCGTTGAGCGCTGTTGCAGCGGATGCTCGATCGTCAGCGCCCGCAGGCACGGCAACACGGCGTCCTGCTGACCGAGCGCGAGCCGGGCATCGATGACGTCCTCCCGCACCACCCAACGCTGCTCCTCCAGCCGAGTGGTCTGGGCGCGCGTGACCTCCGGGGGCAACTCGTCGAACGGCACGCCGCAACTCCAACGTCGACTGAGATTCGAGCAGGTATTGCCCCTGACTTTGGTCCATGCCCGGCTATGTCAACCATCGCCCTGGTTCGGTCGGCACCACTCTCGGAGGCCGAGCACGTCGTCGAATCCAGCAGGGTTGCGTGAGCCGCGATCGGGAACGGCTCCGCGTGGAAACGCAAACGCGCGACCGGACTGCCGAATAAATGGCGTTCCGGGATGAACTCGATGGTCACATCGAGCGGCCCGCTGCACCGCTTTCGAGCCTGAGTGCCGGCGGCCGGGTGTAGAACCACAGGCCAGGGCTAGGGCCACGGATACGGCGTCAGGCGGCTGACCGGACAGCCGGTACCGGCCGAGCGCCCCGAACGGAACAGGAGGGTCAAGCATGAAGCCACTGTCTGAGCAGCTCAGCGAGCTGTCCAAGCGAGCGAGGAAGGTCGACGACGTCGTCGGCGCGGCGCGGGAGAGGAACCGCGCGCAGCTGGAGGCTCAGCGGGACGAGCTGAAGTCCGCCGTCGAAGCGGGCAGAGCCGACGCCGCGAAGGACCTCGCAGCGGAGAAAGCCGACGTAAGGGAGGACGTCGCCGAGGCGAGAGCCAGCATGAAGGCGCGGTGGGACGCCGTGCGCTCGTCGATCGACCAGCGGTTCGCCGAGATGCGCGCGGACGCGGACGAGCGACGCCAGGAGCGGGACATCGGGAAGGCGCAGCACCACGCCGATATGGCCGAACGGGACGCCGCCGACGCGATCGACCTGGCGCTGTTCGTCCTCGACGAGGCCGACTACGCCATCATCGACGCGGTCATCGCCCGCGAAGACGCCGAACAGCTCGCCAAGAGCCGCTAGAGCGCCGGTCAGGTAGTCAGGCTGCCTGTTGATCGTTCC
>NZ_CASGGV010000113.1:0-2929 GCF_949319125.1 Frankia sp. Hr75.2
AGATCCGAACCAAACCGCCAGAGCCAGACGGCTGAGCTTCTCGCCGCATCGGGAGAAGGGGTGAGCGGCCCTGTCTGGTTGCCCGCTGGGCCTGGCACTCGGCGTCGCCTACGGCTGAGCGAACTGCCAGGCAGCGGATTTGCTCTGCAGGCCAACGAGTGGGGTGCTGGTACCGCCCCGATCCCAGCGCCGCATCTCCCGGAGGTCGCGTGAGCGGCACCTTTGAGAGGAGACGGCGGCCGGCTTCTCCACCGGCCGCCGGTGTGCTCTCACCCTGGCTCGACGGCGGCTCCCGAAGACGTGTGCTGGCCGGCGGCGCAGTACAACACCACCGCCAGCGCCCAGCCTTCCGCCGGGGTCAGATAACAGGCCGCGACCTCGCCGAGGGTGCTGTGCAGACGCAGCAGAATCACGGGTTCGGTCGCGGTGCCCTTCTCGGGCCGGATCAGGAGTTCCGTTCCGTCGAGACGGCCGGTGAGAACGCCGTTGCCCGCTCCATAGTCCACCAGCCTCGACGTATACCCCTGCCCCTGCGGCCGGTTTCCGACCTGCTCCGGCGCTTGGTCGTGATCTGGCGGGAACGGGCCAGCGGGCCGCCGGAGGCCTCGCCTCATCGGAGGCGGACGCGACGGGGACGGCCGGCCCCGTCCTGCTCGGCGGCGCCGGTAGCGATCAGCAGATCGAACACGTTCGTCACCGCCCCGGCGGAACGGCCGACCGTACGGGCGACCTCCCCGGCCGACCAGGCGCGGGTCCGATCCTGGCCCAGACAGGCCATCACCAGCTCCCGCAACCCACCCGGCGCCAGCCGACTGCCGGTCGACGTCACCCGGCCTTGCGTCTTCCACAGCGGCGCGCCGTCGTCCTGCTCCCTGGGGACGGCACATCCGTCCCCGGCTTGGACGGCATGGCCGGTGGCGGCGCCGTGCGGGCCCAACCCGGCTGGGCGATGTGACTCCACTGGTCCGGGTCCCGGCCGGCACCATGCCGCCGGCCGGGAACCCTCACGGCGCGACCGCCGGCCTCCAACACGGTCAACGCACGACTCACCGTGGTCCGCGCCAACCCTGTCCTCTCCACCAGCTCCGCCACCGTGACCGCCCCCTCCGCGGCGGCAAGTGCCCCCGCCACCAGACGCGAGGCACCGGACCCGTATCCATCCTCGTTAACAGAAACCGACAACAGAAACCCTCCGCACGTTTTCGAATGGCGACTCGGCATGCGCCGGGCCGCCAGCAGGAGAACTCCAAACTGTCACCCTTGCAAGCAAGACCAAAAGAAAATCCGGATGCCCACGTTCCGGGCATCGGAAGTTGAGAAGAGTCTTCGACAAGCATCTCCGATGCCGGAGCGCAACGTCGAGCAGAAAAAGCCCGTGGTGCCTAGGCAGAGGAGAACAGGGCTATCGCGTCAACCGATGACACGACCCCGCCAGACCCGAGCACAACCCAGCCCGCAGTCGGACGCCGCCGGCCACCCATCGGCCGAAGAAACCTGTCAGGCGGAGAAGTCCAGCCCTCCCAGCCATCGACGTAGTCGTCGCAGTGCCGCACTTCATCCCCCTGACCGTTGAGGAACGCGCCGCCGCTGTCAGCGCTCTCACGGACCTCCTTCGCGCACATCGAAGCAGGCAACAGGAAGAGCCGACAACTGATGTCGAATGACGGTCGCCCCACCGTTGAATACGAGCAATAATAAACAGCAATAACCCGGCGTTCACCATTATCGGCATTGCGCTGACCTGTCGATGTGTCCATTCAGGGGTGCGCGCCCGCAGGCCTGTGACCTGCGGCGATGCGGAGCCGACGCCCAGCTCACGGTGGCGGACTCGTCGTGAAGTGCCAGGTCAGGCGGTTACCGGCGCGTAACCCCTGAATGGACACCTGTCGATCGTTCATTTCTGAGGAGCCCTGACGTGACGTCCAGCCATCGAAAAGGCCGCATCGACCAGCCCGACCGCACGACCAAACGGGTGGCGATCTACCTGTGCATCTCCACCGACGAGAAGAACCAGCCGTTCTCCCTGGAAGCGCAGGAGACCAAGCTTCTGGCGTTCATCACCAGCCAGGACGGCTGGGAGCTGACCAGCAAGTACGTCGACCAGGCATCCGGCGCCACCACCGACCGCCCCCAGCTCCAACGAGCCCTCGCGGCGGCACTCGCCGGGAAGTTCGACATCCTGCTCGTCTACCGCCTCGACCGCCTCACCCGTTCCCTACGCGGCCTCACCGAACTCCTCGAAACCCTCGACGAAGCCGGAGTTGCGTTCCGTTCCGCCACTGAACCGTTCGACACCGGCAATGCCACCGGACGAATGATCATTCAGATACTTGGTGTCATCGCCGAATTCGAACGCGCCCTCATCATCGACCGGGTCATCAACGGCATGGAAGTCAAAGCCAGCCTCGGACAATGGCAAGGCGGATCCCGCCCCTACGGCTACCAGATCGACCCCAACACCGATTACCTGACGGTAGACCCCATCGAAGCCCCCATCGTCCGCCGCATCTTCACCGAGTACGTCAACGACCGCCTCGGCAGCCAGGCCATCGCCCGCAAACTCACCAGCGACGGCCTACGCACCAAAACCGGCCAACCATGGTCTCCCGCTGCGATCCTCACCATCCTGCGCAACCGCGCCTACATCGGCTACATCAGCTTCCGTGGTGTCGACCACGCCGCACCACACCCCACCATCATCGACCCCGACCTCTTCCACCAAGCCCAGAAAATCCTGGCAGAACGCGCCGAATCCACCGCCACCAAACGCGCCGCATCCGGCTCCGACTACCTGCTCACCGGAAAGATCCGCTGCGCCCACTGCGGCAAGCACTACATCGGCACCGCCGCCCGCGGAAACCTCTACCGATACCGTTACTACAGCTGCTGGACCCGCAACCGCTACGGCACCAGCATCTGCTCCGCAGAA
>NZ_CASGGV010000114.1:0-2815 GCF_949319125.1 Frankia sp. Hr75.2
TTCCAACACCCCTGTTCTGGTGGCCCCGTGATTGACCTGGCGCAGGCCACGGGGGGCGGGGCGGATACCCGCAAGCATCCCGGCCAGGGCGGACATCGCTAGGATCACGCATCGTGGCGGGGGGAATGGGCGTGTTCGCGGTGGTTGCCGGCTGCCGGCGGTGGGCAGCCACCCCTTCATGATCGTCAATGAGGGGCTGGTGGCCGCGGCGCTGCCCGGCTACGAGCTGGGCGCCCAGCTCGGCGCGGGTGCGTTCGGGCTGGTGCTCGCCGGCCGGCACCGCGGGCTGAACCGCCCGGTAGCAATCAAAATTCTGGCCGCTGACCATGACGGGGCGACGGCCGGGTTCGCCGCCGAGGCGCAGCTACTCGCCGCCCTGGACCATCCGCATGTGGTGCGGGTCCACGACTATGTGGAAGCCGGCGACCTGCATCTGCTCGTCATGGAGCTGCTGGGCGGGGGAACGTTGACCGCCCGGCGCAAGACGGGGATATCGCCGGAGGGGGCCTGCGCGGTGGGCCTGGCCGCGGCCGCAGCCCTGGCCTGCGCGCACGCCCGCGGGGTGCTGCACCGCGACATCAAACCCGACAACATGCTGTTCGACACCGCCGGCCTGCTCAAGGTCACCGATTTCGGGACCGCGAAAATCATGGAAGGGTCAGCGGCGACCGCCAGCCAGATCGCCGGCACCGCGGCCTATATGGCCCCCGAACAGATCCTCGCCGCCCGCCTGGGCCCGGCCACCGACCTGTACGCACTCGGCTGTGTCCTCTACCGGCTACTGACCGGGAAGTCGCCGTTCAACCCGGCCCTGCCGCTGCACGCACTGTGGCAGCACCACCTCAACACCCTCCCCCCGCCGCCCGCCGGGGTCCCCACCCCGGTCGCAGACGTGGTGATGCGGGCCCTGGCCAAGAACCCGGCCGACCGCCAGCCCTCCGCCCGCGCCTTCGCCCTCGACCTCGCCGCGGCCGCCGCCCGCGCCTACGGCCCCGGTTGGACCGCCCGGGCAGGGATCGGGCTGCGTCTCGACGATGACATCCGTGCTGCCACCGACCACCTGCCCCAGCCCATCCCAGCAGCACTACCAGCGACTATCCGCATGCCCCCGCCCCCGACGGCCCCACCTGACATTCCCTGGGGAGGACAGCCGGATGACCACCGACTGTGGCGCCCGCTCGGCGAGCCGCTGACCAGCCCCAAAGGCCGGGCGTTGCGCAGCATGAACGCGGTGGTATTTGCCCCGGACGGCACGATCATGGCCGGCGGCGGCGACGACAAGACGGTGCGGCTGTGGGATGTGACCGACCGGATGGCGCCCCGCCCGCTCGGCGGGCCGCTGACCGGCCACACCGGCATGGTGCGGTCAGTGGGGTTCCACCCGAACGGCCGCACCCTGGCCAGCGCCAGCCACGACAAGACGGTGCGACTGTGGGACATCACCGACCGGATCGCGCCCCGCCCACTCGGCCAGCCCCTGACCGGCCACACCGACTGGGTGAACGCGGTGGGGTTCGCCCCAGACAGCCGCACCCTGGCCAGCGCGAGCAGGGACCGAACGATGCGGCTGTGGGCGCCGCACTGACCCGCCACTCCGAGACCCCCGCCCGACACCGGTAAGGGGTTCGGGTAGTCCTGGCGGAAGAACCAACGTCAACGCAGGTCGATGGCTTCGCCGCAGCACCGCACCCGATGGCCTGCCTTCGAGGTGCTGACCAGCGTATTCGTTGCTTTTTTGGCGATTACTGCTGAGACCCCTACGAGCTGCAGCGCCGGCTCGGGCACCAGTCCCAGCCGCTACATCGACCGGTACCCCAACCCACCCGAGGACATCGCCGCCGGCTACGTCGAACGGCTTTAAAGCTCACACACCGCCCACCGAGGAACCGCATACCGCTCAAACCAGGCCGCCGAGTACTCGTCCCACTGCCGTCGGGTGACCAGTACGTGACCGCCCGCCTCATCAGCCATGGCGGTGATCGTAACCCAGCATCGAATACATGATCATGTCTCGACGTTCCTCGCCTACCTGCTGCCAACTGCGGAGCAGGCCTTCACGCTGAAAGCCCACACGCTGAGCCGTCCGCTGTGACGCGGCATTCCACGGCTCGACATATAGCTCAAGGCGGGGAATCTGCAGGTCACCAAGGGCCCAGGCAGCGACCGTTCGAAGGGCTTCCGTAGCGACCCCCCGGCCACGAGCCGACCTGACCACCCAATAGCCCAACGACGCACGGCCCTCGTCCAGATCTCTCAACCACAGGCCGACCATCCCTAGCGGCCGGCCGTCCTCGACCCGCACGATGACGAAGGGATACCCACTGCCAGTAGACGCCCGCTCCCACTGCCGGCGGACGAAGTCTTCGCCCGCCCCCTGCGAATACGCCGATGGAACGGTCGTAATCAACGGGATGTGATCGTCGCTCGACGCTTCCCGGACGAGAGGCAGATCGCCGAGCTCCCAGGAGCGGAGCACGAAACTGTCGCCTGCGACCAAGCGCGGGACGTCCAAGGGGACAACCATGATCGCATCATGCCGGGGTCCCCCAGCGAGACGCACTCCCATTTCACCGTGCCGGACTGACAGCGACGCGAACCAGCAATGATCTTCAGAAAACCTTCACTTCCCGAACAACATCAACTTGGGGCGTTTCTGGCGCACCGCCTCCGCCGCCGGCGGCGTGAACCGCGCATACGGGCTGGTCAGCCCCTCGACCTGCTCCGCGAACGTCACCACCGCTGGCTCTGACGGTCTCAACTGGATCTGGCGCATATTCGGTGGTTACGTACAGTGATCGTGTGGCGCAGCATTGTT
>NZ_CASGGV010000115.1:0-2677 GCF_949319125.1 Frankia sp. Hr75.2
CAAGACCGCTGTCGTGGCGGACAACCCGTACACCCGGGCCCGGATCGCCAGTTACGAAGCGCGGGCCCTCGGCGCCCTGGGTGACGCCGCGGGGACCAGGGCGGCGTTGAACCGGATGCGAGCCTCGGTCACGGACCTGCCGCTGCAGCCCGGCATCAGCCCGTTCGGCCCGGCCGCCGCCGAGATGATGTACGCCGGGGTCCTCACCCGCATCGGTGGTGGCGTCGAGGCGGAACCGATCGCCCGTGCCGCGCTCGCCGCCTACGAGGGCGGCCAGGCCGCCGGCTTCGAGGACTACGGCCACGCGCTGCTCGCGCTCGCGGCGAGCCTCACCGCCAGGGAACAGCCCGAGATCGACGAAGCCGCGGCCGTGGCGGGGAAGGTCGTCGACATGCTGGACACACGGCCCACCGCCTCGGTCTCCGACCGCGTCGCCGAGATCGCCACAGCGTTTGCCGGCCACCCCACTGTCGGACCCGTGCGTGACTTCTGGGACCGCTGGCAGGCACGTCCCCGCCTCGAACTCACCACAGGTCAGGCGTGACCATGGCCCTCCACTACGGAACCCCGTCGGTCGTCACCATCCCCACCGTGCTCACCGAACGGCTGGTGCTCCGCGGCTGGAAAGCCGCCGACCTCGACCCGTACGCCGCGATGAACGCCGACCCGGAGACCATGCGCTACCTGGACGGCACGTTCGACCGGGCGGGCACCGAGCGGCTGGTCACCCATCTGATCGGCATGTGGGCGATCCGCGGACACGGCATGTGGGCGGTCGAGGACCGGGCCAGCGGGGAGTTCCTCGGCCGCGCGGGCACCTACTTCGCGCAGGGCTGGCCGGGTGTGGAGGTCGCGGTCTCGATCCGCCGGGACCGCTGGGGCCAGGGCCTGGGCACCGAGACGATCACGGCGGCGCTCGACTTCGGGTTCACGCACCTCGACGTCGACGAGCTGATCACCGCCACGCATCAGGAGAACACGGGCATGAACACGATCGCCCGCAGGCTCGGGATGACCTTCCGGGAGATCGCCGACGTCGGCCCGTGGAAGGCGAACAACGTCCACGCGATCAGCCGGGCCGACTGGGCCGCCCGTCGAATCGATGAGACCCGACGCTGACGGCCCCAGGGCGCCGCACGAAGCGCGGATAGCGTCGTGGTGCCCCCGGTCAACGGCGCGGTGCGCGTCGATGTTCATTTCCGTGAGCGAAACTGCGTTTTTGTCCTAATAGTGAATAAGAGTCGATTGGTCCGTTATGCCTGTCGGAGGGGGTTGCGGGCCTGCGACCTGCGGAAACGGTGCCGCCGAGTGTTGCTTCCCTGGCTTTGAGGGTCTGTGTCGAGGCAAATTGACGGGGCGTGGGTGGGCTTGTCCCGGATGCCGGTATGGAGCTACGGTCGTGTCCGCCCCCTTGACCGCTGGGCACCGACCCGCTATCGGGTGGCCGGTTCGGTGGGAGATGGGGCGCTGGTAGCAGCGAGGCGCTGGGACGTGGTTCCGCCGGTGGTCCACTGGACTGGTGACGGAACGTGAAGTTCCAGGGTGTCGCTGCGCGTCGGGTGGCCTGCGAGCCGCTCCCGGGAGCTGATTCCTGGGAGCGGGGAACGCGGGTCCGCAGCCGGGTGCCACCTGCGTGGCGTCATGCCGGAAAGGAGGGACGACAGCGATGGCGTCCATTCTCCGTTCGCGGACCTTCCCGAGAATCGCCTTCTAACCAATCACGCCGGTCGGCCAGCGCACCGCCGCGACCCCTACGACGGGTCCGCGTGGCGGTCCGGTTGGGTGACTGTGTCTGGGACCGGCTGGCCCACCGCGCTGTGAGACGGCGGGCCAGCCGGATAGCCGGCGCGTGCGTTGACGCAGGTGAGCACGGCTGGACGGGCTCGCGGACGGATCCAGACTCGACGTCCTGGAGCAGGTATTCCCACGACTTCGACGCGCGGGCGGGGCCGGCCGGTAGGTCCGCTGGCGCTCCTGCAGGGTTTGACTGACAGAGATCTCTACCTACTGGATGTGCTGGCGGCGCATCGTGTCCTGACTGCGGAGCAGGTGGCCGCGTTGCTGTATCCCTCGGTGGATCGGGCGCAACGCCGGCTGCTGGCGTTGACGCGCCGAGGGGCGTTGGAGCGGTTCCGAGCGCGGGTGTATCCCGGATCGCAAGCGTGGCGGTACACGCTGAGTTATCCGGCGGTCCAGCTCATCGCCGCAGGGCGGGCGGAACGGCCGGCGTCTCGGTCGGCGCACAACGCCGCCCTGCTCCGCTTGGCGCGGAGCGGCACCCTCGAACACCAACTGGGTGTGAACGGATTCTTCACCAGCCTCGCCCGCGACGCGGCTGCCCGCCCCTTGACCCGATTGGCCAACTGGTACTCGGAGTCCACCGTGGCGACCGCGCTTCAGTGGGATCATGGAGTCAAGGAAGCGATCCGCCCGGATGGGTACGGCCGGTGGATCGAGGGCCCACATGTGACGACGTTCTTCATCGAGTACGACCGGGGTACCGAGTCGCTGGAACGGCTGGGCGGCAAGATCACTGGCTACGCGACCTACCTCCCGGGCATGACCGTGCTGTACCACCTGCATTCCGCGCTTCGGGAGACGCACTTCCACCACAAGCTCATCGGGGCCGGCCGGGAGGGGGTCGCGACTACGACGGCTGGCTACGGCGGTTCCGTAT
>NZ_CASGGV010000116.1:0-2632 GCF_949319125.1 Frankia sp. Hr75.2
GGTTACCGGAAGGGAACGGTGGGTGTCCGGCCGCTTGGGGTGATGCCGCCCGCATGGGTGGGTGCGTCCGGGTTCGAGCCCCGGACGGCCCACCCATATGATGATCATGATCCTGACCTGGATGCATGCGGTTCGCGATCTATCGCTTTGAGATCCAGCGCCACGGAAAGGCGCTGGTCAGGGCGTCGCGAGTTGGTTCGAGCCCCACCTGGACGACCATGTTGGGATCATGCGAACCGGGCTTCTTCGTGACGGCGGATCCGGGCAGGCGTGATGTGGAGGTCAAGGTTCTGATCGACTGCACAGCCGAGGAGATCGACGTGTGCGGCGGCTGCTCGACGACGTCCTGGGGATCGGGGGCCCGCTTGTGCGGCGGAACCTGGAGATCGCGACTGGCCCGGACGGCCCGGTGGCTGGCGAAAACCCCGGTGCCCAGACGTGGCGGTAGCGAGGACGATGAGGCGCCTGTGCCATGACGGGACGCCTTGAGGAGGATCGCAGAACGGTGTCAGGTCGCGATCTTTCTCGACGGTTCTACGAGCGGGCGGTGCGGCCGCTGGTCTCGGGCGTTCCCCACGCTGCCGCGTTGCTCGGTGAGGGGTCCGAGGTTCTCGGCTTCGATGACGAGATTTCCACGGATCACGATTTCGGCCCCCGCGTGCAGCTGTTCGTCCCGCCAGGTTTCGACGCCACGCCGATCGACGCCGCTCTGGGGGGTTTGCCTGCGCGGTTCGACGGTTTCCCGGTCGTCTACCCCGACAGCGATCGACATGGCGGCCGGCCACACCATCAGGTGGAGGTGACCACCGCGCAGGCGTTCTTCGTCGACCGGATCGGCGTCGACCCCGCCGAAGGGATGAAACTGACGGACTGGCTGCTGGCCCCGACCCAGATCCTGGCCAGCCTCACCGGCGGCGTGGTCCTGCACGACCCGCTCGATCTGCTCACCACGCGGCGTCGGGCGCTGGCGTGGTACCCCGACGACATCTGGCGCTATGTCCTGGCCGCCGGCTGGCTGCGGGTCAGCCAGGAGGAACCATTCGTCGGCCGCACCGGTGGTCGCGGCGACGACCTCGGCTCGCGGATGCTCGTGGCCCGCGTGGCCCGTGACCTCGTTCGGATCGGATTCCTCCTCGAACGCCGCTGGGCTCCCTACGGCAAATGGCTGACCGCCGCGTTCGCGCAGCTGACCCTCGCCGACCAGATCGGTGAGCACCTGCACCACGCGCTGCGCGCGACGCGGTGGCGGGAACGCGAAGCGGCACTGTGTGCCGCGGCCAGTCATCTCGCCGCCGCCACGAACCGGCTTGGTCTGGCCGAGCCCGTCGACCCCGCGCCGCGCCGCTTTCACTCCCGAGACATCCACGTACTCGGCGGCGAACGCCTCACCCGTGCACTGACCGATGCAATCAGCGATCCGCCGCTGCGAACCCTCCTCACCCGGCTCGGACACCGACCCGACGGCCCGCTCGGCCATCTCCCCGGCGCGATCGACCAGGCCACCGACAGCGTCGAGATCCTCACCCAACCAATCCGCCGCCGCGACTATGCACCAGCGCTTGGGCTCCGGGCCTGAGTGCCCCGGCGCTGATCCGACGGTGCGCGGAGGTCAGGCGCCTCGTCCGAGCTGGAGACGGCGTAGTCGGCACCGCGCGGGCCTTCTTCGTCGACCGGGTTGGCATCGACCCCGCCGACGGGACTTCAGAGGCACGGACCGGCAGTTCCCAACCGCGCTGGCCCGCACATCATCCGGCCGCGGATTGGCACCACACGACATCTACCGCGGAGGGCATCCGCAGCTGCGGTTAGACCGGATTTGGCCGCCATCGGTTTGGGATTGGCCTCGCGGGACGACCACGACACGCCATATGCCCGTGCGGCCTGACACCTCGGGAGGCGCGTGGCTCGGGTCCGCGTCGCTGCGTAAGGATTTCCCTCGTACGAATCGAACCGATCTCTCCCATGTCCCAAGGAGGCTCCCTTGACCGACACGAACACTTACGCGTACGTCGACGCTGACACCCTCGACGTCCGGATCATCCGTGGTGAGGCTGACACGGAAGGCACCATCGTCGGCCGCCTCGACGCCGCCGACCTCCCCGCCCTCAGCGAGGCCGCCGACAAGCTGCTCGCGACCCTCGACGTCCGCCCCGTCAGCGACTGGCGCGATGTTGAGGGTGGCCTGTTCGCCGTCGTCGAGGAGACCGCGGCGGTGCCGACGGCCGGCTGACCGGCGACCACGAGCGCCCCGGTCTGGGTCCAGGCCGGGGTTTCTCTTTGCCCGGATAAGACGGTGGGGGCGGCGCGCGCGATCAGGCGGCGAGCGGGATTCTTCCACCTGGTAGTAGATGGGAAGTCGTGGACCACCCGTCCACCGACGCGCTCCTAATCGGCGGCCGGCTCTTCAGGCACTCGGCCGTCACCTGCGGCGCGGCCGCCGCCGAGGCGGCCAACCAGGTGCGGGCCGACCTCTTCCTGCTGGGCGTCACCGGCGTGCACTGCGAGGCCGGGCTGACCACCGGCGACGCCGACGAGGCGGCGATGAAACGCACCCTCGCCCGGCAGACCGCCGACACCTACGTGCTGGCGCTAGAGCGCCGGTCAGGTAGTCAGGCTGCCTGTTGATCGTTCT
>NZ_CASGGV010000117.1:0-2522 GCF_949319125.1 Frankia sp. Hr75.2
TCTTCACCGTCGAGACGGTGGCTTCATACTGCTGCTCCTGATGCGGCTTTGTCTGTGTGGGTCAGGCGTGGCGAGTGCAAGATGATCTTTTGGCAAGTGGCTTCGGTGTCCTGGTTCCAGGGGATGAGGATGCGCCGGTTCGGGGCGCGGCGGACGTGGATGCGGCCCTTGTGGCTACGCAGCCGAGAACCGGCACCACTTGTTGGTGAGTTCGGGCACCATTCGATCTTGACGCTGGCGGGAAGTGTCGATGAGTTTGGGCACCACCCGGCTCGCTGCCGGGCCCGAGCTCGTCGCCGCTGGTAGGCCATCTCTGGGTGCCGGGACAGGTTGTGGTCGGGATCGGCGTGGTCCTGTCTGTCCTTCGGATCTGGGGCGGCGGAACCCGGTGGGAGCATCAAGGCACTACTCGCTGTGAGAGGTGCTCGTGGCATCCCAGCCGGAAAAGATCGCGCTATATGCGGCGATTTGGCGTGATTCGCGTGCGGGCATGTCCGGGCGGGTGCTCGAACGGAAGTACCGGGTGAGTCGGCGGACGGTGGCCGCAGCGTTGGCGTCGGCGTGGCCGCAGGAGCGCAAGAAGCTTCCCCGGCGCGCGACGCGTCTGGATCCGTACATACCGGTCATCGATGAGATGTTGCGGGTGGATCTGGACGCGCCCCGCAAGCAGCGGCACACCTCTTCGCGGATCTTCAACCGGCTTGTGGGCGAGCATGAGGCGGTCGGGATCTCGTATCAGATGGTGCGTTCCTATGTGGCGCGGCGGCGGCCGGAGATCTGGGCGCAGGCTGGCCGTGGGCCGCAGAAGGGGTTCGTGCCGCAGTCGCATCAGCCGGGTGAGGAGGCGGAGGTCGATTTCGGGGACGTCACGATCCGACTCGCCGGTGAACAGGTGAAGTGCTGCCTGTTCTCTTTCCGCTTGTCCTACTCGGGGAAGGCGGTCCATCGGATCTTCGCCTCGGGTGGGCAGGAGGCGTTCTTCGAGGGGCATGTGCACGCCTTCGAGGTGCTCGGCGGGTTGCCGACCGGGAAGGTCCGCTACGACAACCTGAAGATCGCGGTTGCGCAGGTGCTGGGGTTCACCCGCGCCCGGGTGGAGACCACCCGATGGACAGCGTTCCGCTCGCACTACGAGCTGGAAGCGTTCTACTGCCAGCCGGGGAAGGACGGCGCCCATGAAAAGGCGGTGTCGAGGGGGATATCGGCTGGTTTCGCCGCAACCATCTCGTCCCGGTACCCGAGGTGGCCAGTCTCGCCGAGATGAACCGGCTGGTCGATGAATGGGATCGGGCGGACGACGCCCGGCGGATCGGCGCCCGACCGCGCACCGTCGGGGAGCATTTCGCCGTCGAACGCCCACTGCTGCGGCCGGTGCCGGACGAAGCGTTCCCGACCGGTCTGCTCCTGACCGTGCGGGTGGACCGTTACAGCCAGATCACGGTACGGACCAACCGCTACTCGGTGCCTGCGAAGCTGATCGGCCGGCAGGTCCGGGTGATGCTGCACGCCTCCGAACTGATCGTCTACGACGGGCGGGATGAGGTCGCCCGCCACGAACGGCTACTGGCCAAGGCACAGAGCCGCCTCGATCTCGACCACTACCTGGAACTGCTCCTCCGCAAGCCGGGTGCACTGCCGGGGGCGACGGTACTGGAACAGGCCCGCGCGGCCGGGAAGTTCACCCCGGTGCACGACGCCTGGTGGGATGCGGCCCGCAGGGCCCACGGCGACCGGGATGGCACCCGGGCGCTGATCGAGGTGCTGCTGATGGGCCGTCACCTGGCCCATGAGCATCTTGTCGCCGGTCTCGCGGCGGCGTTGCACGCCGGCGCGTTGACCGTCGACGCGGTCGCGTTGGAGGCCCGCAAAGCCGCCGAAGCCGACCGGGCTCAGCCCACCGGCCCGCCGGACAAGCTCAGCCCGGGGCCGGCGGCGACGGTGACGTTCCTGACCGAACGCCGCCTGATGCACCTCCCCCCGGATCGCCGGCCGCTGCCGTCAGTGGCGGCCTACGACCAGCTTCTGCGCCACACCCCACCCGGCGCACAGCGCTCGGGATAACTCGAAGGGAGACGCCGTGACCGCGCCCCGCCCCCGCGGCATGACCGAGCAGGCCGCCCAGGCAGCCGTCGACCAGGCATGCCGGATGCTGCGCCTGCCCACGATCCGCCGCCAGTTCACCGACATCGCCGACACTGCGGCCCGCGAACAGATGACCTACCGCGGGTTCCTCGCCGAGCTGCTGCTCGCCGAATGCGACGACCGGGCCCGGCGCCGCTCCGACCGCCGGATCAAAGCCGCGTTCTTTTCCCGACAGAAGTCGCTGCGCGAGTTCGACTTCGACGCCAACCCCCAGGTCGACGCCGCCGTCATCCACACCCTCGCCTCCTGCGAGTGGGTGACCAAAGGTCAGCCGCTCTGCCTAATCGGGGACTCCGGCACCGGCAAGTCCCACCTGCTGATCGCACTCGGCACCGAAGCCGCGATGAAAGGCCACCGGGTCCGTTACACGCTGGCCACTA
>NZ_CASGGV010000118.1:0-2522 GCF_949319125.1 Frankia sp. Hr75.2
CTACCGACACCCCGTCTTGGGCGTTGGACCTGTCTGCTCCCCGTGACGGTACGTACCCGCACACCACGTCGTCGGGTACAGCTTCCCCATATGTCCGTCGTCGGGGGGAGCGCGCCGGCGGGCGGGGTGGCGATGGGTGTTGGGGGCGACGTAGCATCCGCCGAAAATCGGGCGGATATGGCTGACCAGCAATATGCCGGGGACCTGGCCGGGTTGTGTCAGGCGGCCGTACCCGGGCAGAACAAGTTCCGCCGGGAAGAAGGAGGCATGGGCGGTGTCACTCCCGGAGGAAAACCCGGAGATCCGTGCACCCGCCAGCCGACCAGTTGGCATGACGCGCCATTCCAGAGTGCGTCAGACCCTCAAGGGAGAGGAAGTCTCATGACGCTGACGCTCAGAAAATGTAGCGCCATCTACCTGCTGCTACTAGTCGCGATCTTCCTCGCTGTCGCGCCATTCGTAGCGCAGCCGGCATCCGCTGTCGCTTGTCCAGAACCAAATGTCAGTCTTAGTAGGAGCCAGGGGCCGACCGGCACCGAGGTCAGGATCTCGGGATACGGGTGGAGTCCGGACAGTAAAGTATATATCCAGATTCCCCATGGCTCCGGAGCGATGTTCTACATCAATACAGCTACCCCCAGCGTCGCTCCCGGAGGTAACTGGGCGACTCAGATGACAGTCGGGCAAGAAACTCCGCCCGGAGAATATATGATGATGTTCGATCAGAAGGCAGAGGGGTGCGTCCTTCACGAAACCGGAACGTTCACCGTGTGGTGACCTAGAGCAGCGATACAGCCGCCTGTCGACCCGGTGTCGGCATATCCCCCCAGGTCGCGCCGACACCGGTCGGCTCCCCCTTCGGCCGCCGGCACGCCTACGGTGATCGTCGGCACAGCGACGAGGCCGGCGGTTACCAGCAGTGCGACGTCTGCCTCCACATCACCGCAGGCGGCTTGACCACGAAGCGGCCAAAGGCGCTACTTGGCGCCTGGTGACACGGACCCGAGCCCCGGGCTGTATAGGGGTGCTGGAAACGTCCCACGCAACCACTCTCGTGGGAATATCCGGGCGAGCCTCCCGAGGCCAGCTATATAAGGGTCCTGCGAAGCGAAAGTTCCGTGGGACTGGATGAGTGACCACCGCTTCCCCGGGAAGACTGCTGTGGCTTCCACTGTACCGGGGAGGTATGCCGTGGCTGTACGTCGATATGTTGCGCTTTCCCTGGCCGCCATTGCGCTGGCAGGATTTCCGGGCGTGGCGCTCGCCGGCGGAAATGTCCAGCCGGATGGGTCGGCAAAGCACGCAGAACCGTTCACTCAGCCGTTTGGCAAATACAAAGTGCGTCTGACCGGCGACATCTCGGGACAGCAGTTCGTCCGAGAGGGCACGCTCCTCATCGAACCGGACCCGACCCGGTACTGCCTGCTATCAGAGGAACCGCCTGGGAAGCAGGAGGTCGGCGAGATTAACTTTGCCTCGGACCGACGCTGCCCGGGTAGGGCGGGCACCACCATCTTGCCGGTATCGCTTGCCGACATCATGGTTTCCGGAAACGTCGTCCAGCTGACCCACACTGCCCCAATAGCTGGGGATCCGAGCGTCTTCAGAGACAAGAAATGTCCCTTCTACAGGATCGACGGAGGCACCGTTACCCTCGCTTTCTCGGATGCAAACAAGAAGGTAGCGGGTAACGTTCACCTCAAGGGAGTTCACGCCGCTTGCTCCGGTAGCTACAGTGCAACTCTGGCTGGCGAACGGGTGGGCTAACGCCGCCGACCTCCTCCGCTCGATCGTTACTGCGCAGCTGCGGCGGACACGTCCGCCGCAGCTGCGCTATCTGGGGGTCGAGGAGGACTGGTGTAGCCGTTGGCGGTAGCGATGATCTAGCGAGGTGTCGTTGCCGTGCTGGCAGGGTCCGGGGTCCGGGTGACGCCGGGGAGTGTGTGATGCTGCAGCGCCTGGTACACCGTCGACCGCCCCACCCCCAACCTCCGGGCGATCTCACTCACCGACTCCCCCTTCGCGCGCCGCGCCCGCACCACCGCGAGGGTGTCCTCATCCACCCGCACCGGCCGTCCCCCGCGCCGGCCGGCGGCTTCGGCGGCGCGCAGCCCGTCCAACGTCCGCTCACGGATCAGTTCCCGCTCCATTTCGGCGGCCATGGCGGCGACCATGAACAGCATCTTGTCCGCGATCGTGGCCCCCGCCGGGCGGTGCAGGCCGGCGCAGATGCCGGTGAGGATGTGCAGGTTGATCCCGCGGGCATGCAGCTCGTCCTCCAGGAGCACGAGGAGCTCCTTCATGGACCGGGCGACCCGGTCCGGCTTGTATAGATCACCAGGGTGTCCCCGGCTTTGAGGAGTCCCAGCGCCCGGCGCAGCTCGGGTCGCTCGCCCCGGGTGCTGGCGGTCTCGACGATGATCTCGCGGCAGTGCGCGCTGGCGAGCGCGTCGAGTTGCGCCTGGTGGTCCTGCGTCCGCGTGGAGACCCGGGCGTACCCGATCCGCACGCTGTTGTCGTAG
>NZ_CASGGV010000119.1:0-2484 GCF_949319125.1 Frankia sp. Hr75.2
GGAGCGCCGGTTCGACGCGGGCACCCGCGGCACGTACTCGACCGGCGCGTCGAACCTCCGTCAGGTCCCGATCGGCGTGGTCGTCCCACGCGCTGTCGAGGCGGCGGCCGACGCGGTGGCCGTGTGCCGCGAGCGGGAGGATCCGCCCCGACGAGATCCGCCACTGGCAGCTGACCGTCGCCGACGTCCAGGCCGCCCTGCACCGACAGGGCGGCCGGCCTACGCACGATCGGGCTGCTCATCTTCGAGCCCAGGGGCGGCTCAGCGTGATCGACACGGAGGGCCGAGCGGGCCTGACCAGGATGGTGTCGCGACGTGCACGGCACGTCGAGATCATCCACGGTGCGTCACCGTCCTCCGGGACCGGACAGCGCGTCAGCCAACAGACCGAACGCCAGGGGAGCCGTCGCCGTGGCCGCCGTTCTCAACAGGATATGGACGGCCTCCGCCCAGCCTCACAGCGGCGGCGACGTGATGTCGAGTCGCGCCGCGTCCAGGGGTGGGTTCGCCGCGCCGAGTCCGGCCGCCCCACAGCCGCGGCCGACAGGGCCTTATGCCGGTCGTCGTCTGCGGCTATCCGCTACCAGGACTGGAAACTCGACAACTCCGCCGGGCAGGTCATCGACGCCGTCCGCCTGATCCGCGACGCCATCCGCGCACCCGTCGAGAAGCTCCTCGGCGAACTCCTGATCGCCGACGACTGATCACTCGTCCGACACCGCGCCGGCGACTCCCTGATGCTCGCAGTCGTTCGAGGCCCGCGGCCGGCTCGCCAGTGCGGCCGGGTCGAAGGTCAGCTTTCCGAACGCACGACCGCCCGCCCGGTCACCGACCGCGGGACGATCCGGATCCAGTACGGCCGCTCGACGACGTCCGCCCAGGGCTCCAGGCCCAGGCGCTCCAGTGCCGCGGTCTGGGCACCCTCGACGACGGCCCCGGCCGCACCGGTGACCAGGACGCTCCACCCCGCTCTGGTCTCCGGGTCGAACCAGTCGGCATGGAAGGAGACCGAGTCATGGTTCACCGCCGCCGACAGCTTGGAGCCGACGGCCGACCGGAAGACCACACTGTCGCCGTCCATCGCGTGGTTGACGGTCAGCAGGACGACCTCGCCGTCCGACACGAAGGCCACCCGGCCCACCGGCACCGTCCCCAGCAGCCGGATGCACACGTCGAACGGCAGCACGGCGAGGCCGGCGTGATCAAGTGCGAACTCCTCGGAGTCGATCAGGTCCTGCAGCGACAACGGGTCCACAGCTACTCCTCGACCTGACAGGCGGAAACCGATCCGCCGGCCACGCCGCCGGCGGCCACCCGCGTGCCCCGTCCTGTTCTTCGACGTCACACGCTGGCGCACAGACCGTACCGTCGCGGTGTCGGCCGCGGCCATACGGTCCTCCCCCGACAGCGTTGGTGTTGGTCTCATACGGGTCGCACACAGGGCGTCCTCGCGCGGCTGATCATGGCTCAGCGGCCCAGGCATGTCGCGGGGCCTGTTGCACGTCGCTACAGCTGACGCGACCGCAGGCGCGGCCCGTCGCGGTCAGTGCCTCTCACGGAGCGTGGCACGCGGTCACGACACCGCGCCCGGTGGGCCTCAGCGCGCATGCAGCCCTGAAGGTGGAAGAGGGTCAGACCGCACGCCACTGGTCATAGCGTCCGTTGCCGCGAGTTGGAAGGAGTCGGCAGAACCGTCCGGCGAACGGAACGTCCTCCGGACGAGACCAAGGAGCGCCCGGGGCAGGCACGGCGTCCATTCGCAGCCATGGCCAGCGCAGGGCGTGTCCCGAGTGCGGCCCCCGTCGACTCGGGTACGAACGGAGTCCGACGCGGCGAGACACGCCCCGATCTCGCGTCACCCCTTCGAGGATCTTGGTGATGTCCTCGACGGCGTCGCAGAGGCCGGACGCGATATTCATGACGAGGTCGTAGGCCTCATCGTTGGTCAACGTCAGCCGGCGGCCGTTGAGGCCGTAGAAAGCAATCAGCCCAGCGAGAGCGAGCCTCTTGTTCCCGTCGATGAGGGCATGGTCGCGAGCCAGCGAATGCAGGAGCGCAGCAGCCTTACCGTCGAGCGTGGGATAGGCGTCACGCCCGAACACCGTCGCCCGTGGGCGAGCAAGAGCGGATTCGAGCAGCCCGTGATCCCTGACCACGGGCTCGGAGCCGATGGCCCGCTCAGCGATGTACAGCGGTTCACGAAGCGTCAGGTAGATCATTCGCCGAGCCGTCGGAGCACCTCGACGTACCCTAGGCGCCTGATCCCGGGGTTTCAGAGGTTCCACGGATTAGCCTGCTAACAAGCGTCTCCCCTGTTCACCGGCCAGATTCGCCGCTAACGGGGGCGCTAACAGTTAGCGGGAGAGCCGCTAACTGTTAGCGCGGTTACGCAGGCCCGAGGCCGTACCTGCTGTCACGCTCAGCAACCACATTGGCCGCGTTAGTGGCATTCCGTCTGTCGTTCAACGGCGACGGCTCTGCCTG
>NZ_CASGGV010000120.1:0-2481 GCF_949319125.1 Frankia sp. Hr75.2
ATCCCCGCGCGGCGTCCTCCCGCGGCTCGCGCGGCCGCGGCACCGACGGCCGATCCAACGGGTCTCCCGGGTCTCCCGGATCTCCCGGCGCGGACGGTACCGCGCCGTCGACCTCGTCGGTCGTTCCCGCGGAGCCGGCGGCGAGCACGTCCTCCGGGGCCTGCTCCAGAACGAGGTGGGCGTTGGTGCCGCTGATCCCGAACGCGGAGACGGCCGCCCGCCGCGGACGTCCCACCTCCGGCCAGGGCTGGGTGCGGGTGAGCAGGGTGACCGCGCCGGACTCCCAGTCCACGTGCCGGGACGGCGCGTCGACGTGCAGGGTCGCGGGCAGAACACCGTGGCGCAGCGCGTGCACCATTTTGGTGATGCCGGCGACGCCGGCGGCGGCCTGGGTGTGGCCGATGTTCGACTTGACCGACCCCAGCCGCAGCGGCCGGTCGGCGGGCCGGTCCCGGCCGTAGACGGCGAGCAGCGCCTGGGCCTCGATCGGGTCGCCGAGCGTGGTGCCCGTCCCGTGCGCCTCGACGGCGTCCACGTCGGCCGGGGTGAGCCCGGCGCTCGCGAGCGCCGCACGGATCACCCGCTGCTGGGACGGTCCGTTCGGTGCGGTGAGCCCGTTGGACGCGCCGTCGGAGTTGACCGCCGATGCCCGGATCAGCGCCAGCACCCGGTGGCCGTTGCGGCGCGCGTCGGACAGCCGTTCCAGGGCGAGCAGGCCGACTCCCTCGGCCCATGCGGTGCCGTCGGCGGCGTCCGCGAACGGCTTGCAGCGCCCGTCCGGCGCCAGCCCGCGCTGCCGACTGAACTCCACGAAGATCCCCGGGGTCGCCATGACGGTGACGCCGCCGGCGATTGCCAGCGCGCACTCGCCGCCGCGCAGCGCCTGCACGGCCAGATGGGTCGCCACCAGCGACGACGAGCAGGCGGTGTCCACAGTGAGCGCCGGCCCCTCCAACCCGAGCACGTAGGCGAGCCGGCCGGAGGCGACCGACGTGGTGTTGCCGGTGAGGAGGTAGCCCTCGTGCCCGGCCGCGGCCTCGTGCAGCCTGGGGCCGTACTCCTGCGGCATGGTCCCGACGAACACCCCGGTGCGGCTGCCGCGCAGCGTCGCCGGATCGATGCCCGCCCGCTCCAGGACCTCCCAGGAGGTCTCCAGCAGCAGGCGTTGCTGCGGGTCCATCGCCGCGGCCTCGCGGGGGGAGATGCCGAAGAAGTCGGGATCGAACTCGTCGGCGTCGTAGAGGAAGCCACCGGCGCGCACGTGGCAGGCGTCGGTGTCGGCGCGCTCCCAACCACGGTTCGTCGGGAAGGGGCCGATGGCGTCGCGGCCGTCCACGACCAGCTCCCACAGTTTCTCCGGGCTGTCCGCGCCGCCCGGCCACCGCCCGGCGATGCCGACGATCGCGATCGGTTCGTCCGCGGCCGGTCGCGGCGACCGGTCGGTGCCGTCCGCGCGGCCGCCGGACGTCGGCGCGACGAGTGCGTCGACGTGCTCCGCCACCCGCCGCGGGGTCGGATGGTCGAAGGTGAGCGTCGGGGAGAGCCGCCGTCCCAGCGCCGCCGCCAGCCGGTCGCGGAACTCGACCGCCCCGAGGGAGTCGACGCCCAGGTCCTTGAAGGTGAGGTCCGGATCGACGGCGGCCGTCCCCGGGTGTCCCAGTACGGCGGCCGCGCAGCCGCGCACGGTCTCGAGCAGTCCCTCGCGGCGCTGTGTGGCCGAAAGCCCGTCCAGACGGGTGCCGGGCGTGCCGACTCCGCTGCCGCTGGCACTTCCGGCGCCGTCGAAGCCGTCGAAGCCGGAATCGCCGGCGTCCGGTCCGGTCACGGCCGGTGTCGGCGCCGGGCTCTCGTCCGCCGTCAGCCAGAAGGAGCGTCGCTGGAACGGATAGGTCGGCAGCGCGATCCTCCGTCCGTCCGTCCGGGTCGGGGCCGCGTCCCACCGCACGTCGTGACCACGGGTGTGCAGGACGGCGAGGTTCGTCAGGAACCGCCGCGGGCCCCCCTCGCCGCGCCGCAACGAGCCGACGACGGTGACCGGCCGCGGGGCGTCCGTCTCGTTGAGCGTCTGGTCGACGGCGGGGCTGAGGACGGGATGCGGACTGGCCTCGACGTAGGTGTCGTGGCCGTCGCGGTGGGCGGCCTGGAGCGCCTGGGTGAGCAGCACGGGGTTGCGCAGGTTGTCGTACCAGTAGTCGGCGGTGAGCCGGGAGGTGTCCACCAGGTCGCCGGTCAGCGTGGAGTAGAAGGCGACCGGGCTCGGCCGCGGGACGACCCCGGCCGCGGCCGCCAGCACCTCGTCGCGAATCCGTTCGATCTGGGGGGAGTGCGAGGCGTAGTCGACGGGGATGCGCCGGGCGTCGACCCCGCGGGCGGCGAGGATGTCCAGAAGATCCTCCAGCGCGCCGGTTTCACCGGAGACGACGGTGTGCGGGCCGTTGTGCGCGGCGATGGTGATCTCACCGGATCCCGCGGCGAGGTATT
>NZ_CASGGV010000121.1:0-2363 GCF_949319125.1 Frankia sp. Hr75.2
GCGTACATCTGCCGCCCGGCCTCCATGTAGGAGACCGCCTCGTTGAAGTACCGCCGGCCGGCCCGGTCGACGATGATCGAGCCCGGCTTGCTCCGCTCTCCGGTGTGCAGGCTCGGACGTCCGCCGGGCTGGATGGAGGCCGGGATCCACAACGCCTCGTCCATGAAGTCGACGGCGGCGCCGACCCGCTGGGCGGCCTCGATCGCCTCACCCGTGTCCCCGGGGTTGGCGATGGTCCACGACCCCTCGTTCGGCTGCTTCGAGTAGCGTCTGCGCATCTCGGCGTTGCGGGCGAACCCGCCCGAGCTCAACAGCACGCCGCGGCGGGCGCGGATCCGGACGGTCTGCCCGTCCCGACTGGCCACGACGCCGGCCACCCGGCCGTCCTCGACGATCAGGTCGACCAGCCCGGTGTCTGTCCAGACCGTCGCCCCGGCCGCCAGCGCCGCCTCCAGGGCCTGCGCGATCAGTGCCGCGCCGTTGGCCAGCCGGGTCTGCCTCCTGAGCCTGCCCATGGCCGTCCGCATCCCCACCCGGAGGGCGGTGCGCATGGCTTTCGGCCGCCGCTTAATCAGCTGCAGAGTGGACGCCTCGCGGGTCATCACGACGATTCCGAGCGCGATCGTCATGCCCGGCATCAGCTTGTCGAACCACGGCCCGAGCTGTTTGCCGTCGGTCACCGCGGGTTCGAGGGAGCGCCCGCGGGCGCTGCCACCGCGGATACCCGCCACCCCGGCGTAGTAGTCGCTGTAGCCCTCGCACCGCTCGAACCGCATGCCCAGGTTCTGCAGGAAGCGGACCATGTTGGAGCCTTCGGTGACGTAGGCGACCCGACGCTGGTGCGACGACGCGGGTCCGACGTCTCCGACAACGGAGTCGAAGTACGCCAGCGCGTCCTCAAGGGAGTCGGGAACGCCGTCGGCCTGCATGAGCGGGTTGTCCGGCAGCCACAGCACGCCGCCTGACATGGCCGTGGACCCGCCGATCATCGGCTGCTTCTCGATCACCAGCGTGTCCAGGCCGCTCGCCGCCGCGGCCACGGCGCCGCACAGACCACCGCCCGAGCCCACGACAACGACGTCAACGGCATGGTCGTAGCTGGCATCCGACTTCGACACGGTGCCCCTCCAGGGAGTGGATGGTTTCGGTGCGGCGCCTCAGCCGGCGAGGTACCGGTCGAGTTCGGTGTGCATGTTGCTGATGAGCTGCTCCATCTCGGTGGCGAGACGGTGCTCGCGGTAGCTACGCGAATGCAGGCCGCGTTGCTGGCTTGCGATGTTGCTGAAGTCCTGACGCGGGATCAGACCCCAGTTCTCGGTGTCGTCGGAGGCGAACCGGCCCTTCAGCTTCGCCCGGCCGGGCTCCTCCCCCTCCGGGTACATCGTCAACGACCACACCTCGAAACGGCACCACTCGGGGTCGTCGTTGTAAGGGCGGACCCGGTACGACAACGCGTTACCGAACTGGGGAAGCATGAGGAAGTTCGGGAACAGGAAAACCCCGCCACCCCACATCCGCATACCCTCCGGTGTCGGATGCAGCGGGATACCGGCACCCTCGGCGTAGTCGAACAACGCCTTGATCGCCGCCGTCGGGAAGTCCTCACCGGGCGGAACCCGGTTACGCATCCCCCGGAAGACGTTCAGGTCACGTTCGAGGGTCATCGCGTCCTGCCCCTCCCACAGGATCCGCGACCGCTCCAGAAACGCCTCCCCACCACGCCCCTGGGAGACGCCGCCCGCGGTCGGGTCGAACCGGCCCTGGAAACGACCGTGGCCGTTCTCGAACGCGGTGTACTCGACATTCGCGAACGGATAGTCGTCACCCAGACCGAACGTGAGCTGCGGATGCGTGCCCATCACGTGGTAACCCTCGTGGAACGCCTCCTGGGCCACCTTCCAGTTCGCGTTGAGGATCGTCTCCTTCCACCACCACACCCGCATGTTCTCCACGCACACCGCGTCCAGCAACCCCGCTACCGGCGCCAACGCCTCCCGCAACGGACGGGCATCCGGATCCATGTTGATCCACACGCAGGCACCCCACGTGTCGACCCTGCACTCCCGCAGCCGAATGTCCTCCGGGCGCAGGATCTCCGGCGCGAACCCCTCCGCGCCGTACACGAACGAGTTACTCCCGTCGAGATTCCACCGCCAGCCATGGAACGGACACACGATCTGCCCACCGGGCAGCCGCCCGGAACCCGAACACAACTGGGTAGCCCGATGACGGCACGCGTTGTGGAAGGCCTTGACCGAAAGATCGGGCTGCCGCACGACCAGGATCGACTGGTCGCAGATCTCGTACTCGACGAAGTCGCCGGGCCGCGGGATCTCCTCCAGGCGGCAGGCCATCTGCCAGAC
>NZ_CASGGV010000122.1:0-108755 GCF_949319125.1 Frankia sp. Hr75.2
GCATCGTCGTGCAAAGACAACACCGATCGCACATTCGATCATGTTCGGCTGGCGCTGCCCGTGACTGCTATCAGCGTAGAAGAACAAGGCCGCTCCCATGGTGCGATCTTCGGAGTCACCGTCCTGGAGGTAGGTGCTCGGCCGGTCTCGGGTGGCCGTCTGGCACGAGGGAGGACAGTGGGCTGGTCGGCAGTGCTATCCACCCCTCCCGTTCCGCGGTGGTGGCGTCGTCCGGTCCGGGGGCGGCGGTGTGGCCCAGCGTCGCGGCACGGGCGGTCATCGCGGCGATCACGGCATCGAAGGCGTCGTCAGAACGGCGGCAGAGATCTTCATGGGTGCCGAGATCCAGCCATCCAGCCGCATCGAGGAGAACGTCGACCAGCGTGCCGAGGACGGAAATGTTGTCCCTGGTCTTGTAACCGCGGTGCGGTAGCCCCCACCGGGCAAGCGACGCGGCTGGGTACACCTCGACGACGACGCCACCTCCGGCGCGGTCCACGGGCATGCCGTCGCCTGCGAGTGTTGCCAGTAGTCCCGCGCAGCGCATCGCCGTATGCGCGATCCGATCGGCGGCGACGCTGAGCGGCCGTAGCCCCGTCTCTGCCTGGACCCGCCGATCAGTGGCTCGGTACGCCAGGGCACGTCGCCACTCCAGACCAGTGACCCCCGGTGAGACGACGACGTTACCGGCCTGGTGGGCCGCGATGAAGGCGACGAAGGACTCCGGCCAACCGAACGGGCAATCGATACCGACCTTGTCCGCTTTCTTGATCGACATGACGATTGCGGTGTCCGACGTACCGAGTAGGACCTCCCTCACCGCCGCTGAACCTGGCGACCAGTCGATCCGGGCGAGTGCGGTCTTCTTCGGCTCCGCCGCCAGGTCCACGCCGATCGTCATCATCTGATCAGGGTACGCGACAGGGCATAAAGGTCTCTTCGCGATCGAATCCTCGGAGATCAGCACTACACCCAGCACCAGATGCGCTCCACTGGGAGGAGGAACGGGGCTACAGTAACTGGTAAGAACCCGCACGGTTCTGCGGCCGTCATAAAACCGGTCCAGCCAGCTTCCGGTGACCGCGAAAGCGCCAAAAGATTGACCTTGAGAGTGCTTGAAAAGTGCGCAGGAAGTGCCCTCCGAGGTGGGCCGTCAGGGACTCGAACCCTGAACTCACCGGTTAAAAGCCGGTTGCTCTGCCAATTGAGCTAACGGCCCTGCTGCGCACCATCGTACCCAACTGCTCGGTCAGGGGGAGGGCGGGGCGCGAGGTTCTGGCGGGTGGGCACGTTGGGAGGAGTTCTGAGGGTTGGTGGGGGTGGGGGTGTGGCCCCGCCCGGGTCAGGCCCGGGCGGGGCTGGTGGGGTCAGTCCTTGGTGATGGTCTTCGGGTAGTGGTGGGGGGTGCGGGCGCGGGGGATGAGCCGGGCGGTGTTCTCGGCGATCTCGCTGGCGAGATCGGGAGGATGTGGGTGTAGGTGTCGGCGGTGAGGGTGATGGTGGAGTGGCCGGGGAGTTCTTGGACGGCTTTGAGGTCGGCGCCGGCGGCGAGGGCGAGGGTGGCGGCGCCGTGGCGGAGGCCGTGGAGGCTGATGGGGGGTAGTGCGGCTTCGTCGAGGAGGGTGTGGAAGCGGTTGGTGAGGTGTTCGGGGTGGATGGGCTGGCCGTCGGGGTGGGTGAAGGTGAGTCCGGTGTCGGGCCAGTCGCGGCCGGCGGCGAGGCGGGCGGCGTGTTGGCGGGTGCGGGCGGTTTTCAGGACGGCGAGGGTGTTGGCGTAGAGGGAGATGACGCGGTCGCCTGCGTCGGATTTGGGCCGGCCGAGCTGGGTGGCGTAGCCGATCTGGATGACTTGCCAGCGGATGGTGAGGGTGGCGTGGGTGAAGTCGATGTCGTCCCAGTGGATGCCGACGGATTCGCCGCGGCGGAGCCCGCGGTAGGCGATGAGGTGGTAGATGGGGTAGAGCGGCCGGGTAGCCCGGGGGGATCTACCCCGCCACCGTTATCGACTGCTACTCCCGCAATGTCCTCGGCTGGTCGATGGCCACCCACCTGCGCACCGAACTCATCACCGACGCGTTCACCACGGCCACCTCCCGCACCACCCTCACCCAGAACGCAATTTTCCACTCCGATCGAGGCGCACAAAGATACGTCGGATGCCTACCATCGCGTCCTGAAAAGCCACGGTGTACGCCCATCGGTCGGGGCCACCGGAGTGTGTTGGGATAATTCCGCCGCGGAGTCGTTCTTCGGAACACTCAAGAACGAACTCGTCCACCGGGAAACCTATCCGACCCGCCGCGCCGCGCGTACGGCGATCGCCGAATACATCGAGGTCTTCTACAACCGGCAACGACTCCACTCCGCTCTCGACTACCGCACCCCAGAACACATCGAGCGCGCATACCACGCAACCCAGACCGAAGCGAAGGAAGCAGCATAAAGCTGATGTAGTCCGACTACACCGGTGTCCGAGAAACGGGCAGCACCTCAAAATATCTGGCCGCCTCTTCGGGATGCGCGGAGTCGTGCCCGCGCCGCTCGTCGACATCCACCGGCCCGGCATCGACCCAGCCTGACCCAGGCCCTGGCCGCCGACGCGGCCCGATTCCACACCCAGCTCCCCAGGAAACCGGCGAAGGCCGGAGGGCGGCACCGGGGGGCGGGGCCGGGGAAGGGACCACGCCTCGCCTCATCCTCGCCATGTGACGGCGCCATGCACCAGCGCGGTGGGGCGACAGTTCCCTGACAGATATTGACAGTGTCACTGCCAACTTGGCAGCATCACTGCCATGAAGTCGTCGCTGCGGGAGGCCCGCTCCGAGGTCGTGCGCGAACGCGTGCTCGACGGTGTGGCCGCCCTGCTTACGGCCGGGGAGGACCTCACCTTCGCGAAGGTGGCGAAGGAGGCCGGCGTTCCCGAACGCACCGTCTACCGGCACTTCGCCACAAGGGAAGCGCTGCTTGCCGCGGTCTTCGCCTGGGCCAACCGGCGGATCGGGTTCGACGGTGAGCTGCCGACCGACGGTCGGGGCGCCGTCGCGCTCGTACGGCGGGCCTTTCCAGGGTTCGACGCGGTAGCCCCGGTCATCCGGGAACTCCTGCTCACTCCCGAGGGCCTGCTCGCTCGCCTCTCGAGCCGGGAGCAACGCCAGAGCGCCGCCGTCGCGCTCGTCCGCGCGGAAGCGCCCGGCCTTGGTGCTGAGGACACCCGCCGCGTCGCCGCGGTCGTCCAGCTCCTCACGACCGCGTCCACCTGGCAGACCCTGCGCGACTTCTGGGAGATGGACGGTACGGAGTCCGCCGAGTCGGCCGCTCTCGCCCTCGAGCTCCTCCTCGAAGGCGCCCGGGCCCGAGGTGTCGCCCTTACCGCCCCCACGACTGCCGCCCACGCAACCGGCGGCATCGCCTCCGAAACAAACGCCTCCGAAACAAACGTCCCCTGAACGAAGACCCTTGAACCTTGCCCTGCCCGGGAATGACCGAAGGATCTCACATGTCTCTGCTCGTCGGCGTCAACCACGTCGCTGCCCTCACCGGGAACCTCGACCGGTTCATCGACTTCTATCGCGGGGTCTTCGACCTGGACGTCGTCTTCAGCGAGACGACCCCGGCCTTCCGGCACGCGATACTGCGGACCGGCCCGCATTCCTGGCTGCATCCCGCCGAGGTGGTCGGAAATCCCCACAGCGCCGCGCTGCCCGCGATGTTCGACCGGGGCCACCTCGACCATCTTGCCCTAACGGCCGAATCGCCGGAAGCGTTCGAGACCCTGCGCGCCCGCCTCGTCGCGTGCGGCGCCAGCGACGGCACAGTGGAGGATCTGGGTGCGTTCCATGCCGTCTGGTTCACCGATCCCGACGGCATGCGCGTCGAGCTCATCGTCATCGTGGACGCCGAGCTGCGGGACATCCACGAGCCCCGTCCCCTCGCTGATTCCGCCGCCTGACCCGGGTGGCGAGCCGGCCCACGCCGCACACACCGAGCCGGCGGCGTGTCGCGCTGCCTCCGGGAAACGCTGGCCGCCTGGTGCCAAAACCGGGTCTGGGTCATCCGGCAGCCGAGCTGCTCCGAACAGAAGACAACTGACCGCCTTCCGTCCGGAGCTCTCATGCCCCGGCCCCATCCCCATCCCTCCTACAGCCGTTTCCGCCAGGCCGTCTTCGGTCTGCTCGCCCTTGTCGCCCTGGCTGGAGCCGTCCTCATGGGCGCCGGACCGGCAAGTGCGGCGGCTGCGGTGGACTGCTCGCCCCACTGCAACACGCCGCGTCCCACACCGCTGCCGCCGCTGCCGCCGTCAGGTCCGGTGACCCTGCCGCCGGTGGACCCCGACATCCACCCGTACGTTGGACCGATCCCTGCTCAGGACAACGCCGTCGACACCGCCTGGGCACGCCGGTACGCCGTCCAACTGATGTACGAGAACCCGGCCTGCAACGACCTCATCACTGGAAAATTCACCCAGAAGGCGGTGAGCATTCTGCGGACCATATCCATCTTCGACGCCACGGCCCCAACCCAGCCGGCCGTCAGGGAGGGTGGAGGACTGCTTCCCTGGCGCGACGGTGGCCGTTCGCCTCAATCGCGGCGGGACGCACCACGCGGAATGCTGTCGGCATTCGGCAGCGGTCCGTCTATGCCGAACAGGACGCTGGCGCCGCCGTTCCAGTAGCGGCCCCCGTCCCGCGCGATCAGAAGCGGAGGTGGTCGCGTTCGTCCTGGTCGAGGTCGTGCAGCAGGCTGGTCAGCAGGCTCACCGGGTAGCTCCTCGTCGCGTTGGCCTGAGCCGGCGCATGATGTTCGCGGCGTTCGTTCGGGTACCCGGACAGCCCCGTCTCACACCGCGCTGAGCCGCCGTACGCCAGGCAGGCACGTCTCACCCCACCCCGCGGGCGGTGGGTTACCGACATCGGAGGGGGTAGGCCCGAAAGGAGAAGTGAAAGCCGACACGGAGGGTGTTATGCGTACACCGGCCCACGGGCATCGGGAGGTAGAGACCAAGTTCGACGTGAGTTCGACGTTCGTCGTCCCGGCCCTGACCGGTCTTGCCGGGGTCGCCTCGACCGCCGGGCCGACGGAGGAGCATCTCGACGCCGTCTACTACGACACCGAAGATCTGCGGCTTGCCCGCAACCGCATCACGCTGCGACGGCGCCAGGGCGGGCATGACGCCGGCTGGCATCTCAAGCTCCAGAGCTCGGGGGCCGGCCGGGACGAGATCAGCCGTCCGCTGGACGCGATCGAGCGGGACCCCTCCGCCGAGGGCACTGTCCCGGGCGAGTTCGCCGACCTCGTGGCCGCCACCACCCGCGGCAGGCCCCTGGCCCCCGTCGCGAGGGTGCGGACCGTCCGCCGCGCGACCACTCTGCGCGCCCCCGACGGACGGGACCTGGCGGAACTAGCCGACGACGAGGTCCACGCCCAGACACTGGGCACGTCGACGACGCTGTCCCGCTGGCGGGAGATCGAGGTCGAGGCCCTCGGCGACGACCTCGACGTCCTGCCGGCGGCCGGCGCGGTGCTGTGTGAGGCCGGGGCCCGGCCGGCCGCCGGGCCGTCCAAGCTCGCCCGGGCACTCGGATCGCGGGCGGCGCGGCCGGAACTCCCCGAGCTCCCCGCCGACGGCGCCCCGGCCGGGGGAACCGCGGGTGAGGCCGTCCGCGGCTATCTGGCGACCCATACCCGGGCCCTGCTGGCCGCTGACGCCCGCGTGCGCCTCGGCGATCCCGAGTCTGTTCATGACATGCGGGTCGCCGCCCGCCGGCTGCGCAGCGCCCTGCGCACGTTCCAGCGGCTGTTCGACCCAGCACCGGCGCGCGCGCTCCAGGCCCGACTGCGGGAACTGAACCTCCTGCTCAATGCCGCCCGCGACGGCGAGGTCCAGCTCGAGCGGTTCACCGCCGGGATCGACGCGCTCGACGAACGGGACCTGCTGGGCCCCGTCGCCGCCCGCGTGCAGGGCCATCTGCGCGCACAGCACCTGCGCGGCCGGGAGCAGGCCCTGACCTGGATGCGCGACGCGCAGTACCTGGATTTCGTCGACGACCTGATCGCCTTCGTCGGCGAACCACCGTATTCCGCCCTTGGTCGCCGCCCGGCAGGGCCGGCCCTGCGCGCCCCGATCCGCAAAACCGACCGCAAGCTGCGCCGCCGGGTCGATCGAGCCCTCCACACCCCCGCCGGCGACAGCCAGGACGTCGCCCTGCACGCCGCGCGGAAGGCCGCGAAGCAGCTGCGCTACGCGAGCGAGGCGGCCACGCCGGTCTACGGGGAACACGCCGCGAAGCACACCAGGCGAGCCAAGAAAATCCAGAACAGCCTGGGTGAGCACCAGGACTGCGTCGTCGCCCAGGGCGTCCTGCGCGAGTTCGCGATCGCCGCCAACCAGGCCGGCGAATCCTCCTTCACCTACGGCCTTCTCCTCGGCGGCGAGCGGGAACAGGCACACCTGACCAGGGATGTCTTCGCCGCCCGCTGGCCGAAGCTCTCCCGCCGGCGCCACCGCCGCTGGCTGCACTGATACACCACCCCAGAACGGGGCACAGATGCTTTTATCGCACTGATGGATGTGGGGACGTGGGCCTGGTGACCCGGAAGGCCCGAACGGCTGTCGCTCCACCCGGCATGCGGCGCTCCCCAGCCCCCGTCCCCGGGGCACGGCGCCCAGAGCGAACGCGGCGAACGGCGGAGCCGACGCGGACCGCCGCGCACGCCCTGCGGGAGACGACGGTGATCGCCTCCGACGGGGTGTCCCTGCATGTCGACGAGATCGGCCCGAGCGACGCGACGCTGACCCTCGTCTTCGCGCACGGCTTCTGCATGACCGCGGACGCCTGGTCCTCCCAGCGCCGGAATCTCGCCGATCTGGGACGCACGGTCTGCTACGACCAACGCGCGCACGGCCGGTCGGGCCCGTCCGACGCGGAGCACTGCACCCTCGCGCAGCTCGCCGATGACCTGCTCCGGGTCCTCGACGACCGGGTGCCGACCGGCCCGATCGCGCTCATCGGTCATTCGATGGGCGGGATGACCATCCTCGGGCTGGCCGAGACACACCCGGAGCTGTTCGGCGACCGGATCGTCGCCGTGGCCCTGCTGTCCACAAGCGCGGGTGGGCTGGCCAGGTCGGTACTCGGCCTGCCGGCCATGGTCGCCACCGCGGCACGCCGGACGCTGCCCGGTGTGGCCGCCGCGATGCGCCACTCCCCGTCAGTGCTGGAACGGGCCCGGTGGCGGGGCAGCAGCCTGTCGAGGGCGCTGACCCGACGGCTCGGCTTCGGCACCACTCACGTGCCAGACGAGGTGGTCGACCGCCTCGAGAGGATGATCGCGGACACCCCGATCCCCGTGGTCGGCGCCTTCCTGCACACGCTGCTCGACCACGACCGGCTGGCGGCGACGGGTGTGCTGCGGGACGTCCCCACGCTGCTTCTCGTCGGCGACGCCGACCTCATGACTCCCCTGGAACACAGCAGGGCGCTGGCCGAGGCCGTGCCGGCCGCCGAACTCTCCGTCGAGGCAGGTGCCGGGCACGCGGTGATCCTCGAACGCCCGAACGCGGTCAGTGCCCGCCTACGCGAGCTGATCGACAGGACGCTGCCGGGCCGCCGGGTGTGCCGGCGCCCAAGCCTGCGTCCGATGACCCCAAGCCTGCGTCCGATGACGCGGACCCGGCGCATCCCCACCACCGGCGATCGACAGCCCTGAGACCCGAAGAAAGGAAGGACGGTACGGCTGTTGGGCGCGCAGGCGCACATCGGTACGTCCGGCTGGAGCTACGCCCACTGGACCGGCGTGCTGTACCCGCCAGGCACGCCGGCGCGTCGACTCACGACGTGAACCACGAGCAGCGTTCGCTGTACCTGGCCATCGTCCTCCTGCCGGCCGGTGCGACCGGCCTGCTCGTGATGCCGGTCAGCATTCACCGGGCCGTGTTCGGTCACCGGGAGAAGCAGACGCTGGTCCGCGTCGCGAGCCGGGTCGCCCGGGTAGGGCTCGCGCGGCTCGCGCTGCTGGTGGTCCTGTGGGCGATCGTCCCGATGGCCGTCCGGCTGCGCGGCAATCGGGACACCGGCCGTTAGGCGGCCGGGGCCAGGGCTCGCAGCGGCGCCGCCAAGGTCGAGCGGAAGAAGTCGAAGAAGCCGTCCGGGTCAGGGCCGGCGTTCATCAGGACCAGCTGGTCGAAGCCGGCATCGGTGAACTCGCGGGCGGCCGCCAGATGCCGCGCCGGGTCGGGACCACAGGCGAACTGCCCCCTCACGTCGTCCTCGGTGACCGTCGTCGTCGCGGCGGCGAAGTTGACCGGGTTGGGTAGCTCGCTCATCACTTTCCAGCCGGTCAGCGCCCACCGGTTGGTCGCGTGTACAGCCTTGGCCGCCTCGGCCTCGTCCGCCGCGTAGGCCAGCGGAACCTCGGCGTAACGCGCCCCGGTTCCGCCCGCGGCCGCGTAGTCCTCGACGATCCCGGGCTTGGGCTCGGTGGCGAACAGGGCATCGCCGCACTCGGCCGCCAGCCGAACCGACGGCCCACCGCTGGCGGCGACAGCGATCTCCGGCAGCGGATCGGGCAGATCGAACACCCGCGCGTCCTCCAGCTGGAGGTAACGCCCGTCGTAGGACTGGTACCCACCCCGCCACAACAGCCGGATGATCTCGACAGCCTCCCGCAGCATCGCGTGCCGCCTGGCCACAGCGGGGAACCCGCGCCCGACGACATGCTCGTTGAGCCGCTCCCCCGACCCGAGCCCCAGCGTGAAACGCCCGTCGGACACGAGGGCGACGGTCGCCGCCGCCTGCGCGACCACCGCCGGGTGGTACCGGATCGTCGGGCACGTCACGCCGGTCACCAGCCCGACCCGGTCGGTGCGCTCGGCGATCGAGCCGAGCATCGTCCACGTGAACGCCGAATGCCCCTGGTTGTCCAGCCACGGGTGGAAGTGATCGCTCAGCTCCACGAAGTCGAAGCCGGCCTCCTCGGCGGCGACCGCCTGACGGATGATCTCCCGGGGGCCGAACGCCTCGGTTGCCAGCTTGTAGCCGACCCGCATCTCTTCTCCTCTCCCTCGTCCGGATCCCTCGTCCGGTCTCCCTCGTCCGGTCTCCCTCGTCCGGATCCCTTGCCCGGATCCCCCCGGGCCGCCGGCGAGATCGGAGTTGATGTCATCGGCTCTGTCAATGCGACGGGCCCGGCGGGTCTCGAACTCGGCGGTGCCGTTCTGGAGCCTGATGTCACCCGCCACCGCGCATCGGTCAACGCGTGGTGTCCTTCAGGTTCTCGCCGGCCTGCTTGATGTTCCCACCGATCTTCTCCGCGGCACCTCGGGCTTCCAGCCCTCGGTCCCCGCTGGCCCGGCCTGCGGTCCGCTTGCCGCGTCCCGTGAACCGCTGCAGGGCATTCCTCGCCTTGTCCACCATGCTCATCGAAAATTCCTCCGTCGGATGACCGCTCGCGCGTGGTTGCGGTGCGGCTATACCCAGCTCTGGCCCGGTGACCCGTAGGAGCAGGCACGTTCAAACGGTGGGAACTCTGCACGATGGCCACCGATCCGGGTCAGGTCAGGATCTCCCGTTACAACCCGCCGTCGCCGGGTAAGACGGCCATATGACCGATCCGAGCATTATCGGCACCCTTGCCGCTATCACGCTGATTGTGATTGGTGTCCTAATTGCTTTCACCTCCGCCATCTCCTGGGACACACAGACGACGTTCGGGGCGTTCGGGATCCTTCTGGGAGCGATTGGCCTGTTTGGTGGCGGCATAGGTTCGTTGATCCGTCACCGGGCCTGAGTCAGGGCGCCGCACGCAGTCGCCCGCGCGTTCATCGTCGGCCTGGAAGCCACGCCGGTGGGTGCACCGGCGCCGATCGCGACGACCCGGCACGCAACTCGGGGCGGGATCACCAGCGCTCCGTCGGTCCCGACTGCCGCAGGCCTCGTCCGCATCGGTTTTCCCGGTACGGGGATGGGTAGCCGACGAACAGGGGGTGGCTGTCGCACGGCGCTGCCGTCCGGCATCTGGTGACACGGAGCTCGTGATCGCCGAGGCCGGGATCGCGGTCCGGGACGGGTGCCGCGGCTGTCGACCGGGTGGGCAAGTCCCGCGATGTCAAATCCCGCGATGTAATGGAGTGAGTCGTGACCGTTCAGAAGCCTCGTCCGACGACGACCGATGCCGGAATACCCGTCGCCAGCGATGAGCACTCGCTGTCCGTGGGGCCGGACGGCCCGCTGCTGCTGCAGGATCACTACCTGATCGAGCAGATGGCGAACTTCAACCGGGAACGCATCCCGGAGCGTCAGCCGCACGCGAAGGGCGGCGGCGCGTTCGGCACCTTCCAGGTCACCCAGGACATGAGCGCGTTCACCCGGGCGGCGGTGTTCCAACCGGGCACCGAAACGGATGTGATCATTCGGTTCTCGACGGTGGCCGGGGAGCGCGGCAGCCCCGACACCTGGCGCGACCCACGCGGTTTCGCGGTCAAGTTCTACACCAGCGAGGGCAATCTCGACATCGTCGGGAACAACACGCCGGTCTTCTTCATCAGGGATCCGCTGAAGTTCCAGCACTTCATCCGGTCCCAGAAGCGCCGGGCCGACAACAACCTGCGTGACCACGACATGCAGTGGGACTTCTGGACGCTGTCGCCGGAATCCGCGCACCAGGTCACGTGGCTGATGGGTGACCGCGGCATTCCGCGTACCTGGCGAAACATGAACGGATACTCCAGCCACACGTACATGTGGATCAACGCCGCCGGCGAGCGGTTCTGGGTGAAGTACCACTTCAAGACCGACCAGGGCATCGAGTTCTTCACCCAGGACGAGGGTGACCAGATGGCCTCGGTAGACACCGACTACCACCAGCGCGACCTCTTCGAGCACATCGCCGCCGGGGACTTCCCGAGCTGGACGCTGAAGATGCAGATCATGCCGTTCGAGGAGGCCAAGACCTACCGGTTCAACCCCTTCGACCTGACCAAGGTCTGGCCGCACGGCGACTACCCGCTGCACGAGGTCGGCCGGCTGACGCTCAACCGCAACATCACCGATTTTCACACGGAGATGGAGCAGGCCGCGTTCGAGCCGAACAACATCGTCGCGGGCACCGGGCTGTCGCCGGACAAGATGCTGCTCGCTCGCGGGTTCAGCTACGCCGACGCCCACCGGGCCCGCCTTGGTGTGAACTACAAGCAGATCCCGGTGAACTCCGCGAAGGTGCCCGTCCACAGCTACTCCAAGGACGGCGCGATGCGGGTGCAGAACGTCACCGACCCGGTGTACGCGCCGAACTCCTACAGCGGCCCGGTGGCCCAGCCGGAACTGACCGACGACGGCGGCCACTGGTACTCCGACGGCGAGATGGTTCGCGCCGCCTACACCTCGCGCCCGGAGGACGACGACTGGGGGCAGGCCGGGACGATGGTCCGCGATGTCCTCGACGATGCCGCGCGGCAGCGGCTGGTCGACAACGTCGTCGGGCACCTGCTCGACGGTGTCAGCGAACCCGTGCTGGTCCGCGCCTTCGAGTACTGGCGCAATGTCGACAAGGACCTCGGCACCCAGATCGAGGCAGGCGTACGGGCCAAGCAGGACGAGACCGACCCGAAGGCCGCGCAGCAGGCCAACCCGGCCCGGTCCAGCGCGCAGGCCAAGGCCTGACCGTCCGCCGGCCGTGGTTCGGGGCCCGCCCTCCCAGCCGGGCCCGAACCACGGCCGGCGGCGCCACCTCCGCCACTACCTCGAGTCCGCCACTACCGCGAGCACGCTGAGATCGCCGGTTGGGCCAATGACCTCCAGCTCGGCGAGATCATGCGGGGCCCAGGGTGTTGACCATGACGGCGAGCAGGGCGGTGTCGTCGTCGTGGCCGGCCAGCCGGCCGAGTGCGGCCAGGGCCTGGTCGCACAGCTGGTCGGGGGAAGCTGCCGCGGTGGCAGCCACCCGCAGGAGCTTCATCCCCTCGTCCACTGGCCGTTTGCGGTCCTCGACAAGCCCGTCGGTGAAGAACAGGAGAATGCTGCCCGACTCGAGCGTGGTCTGCGTCTGCGGGTACTCGGGTAGTCCCGTGCTCAGTGGGGGACCTGGATCGACCGGCAGGTAGTAGGCCTCGCCGCGTGGAGGGACCAGCAGCGGTGGCAGGTGCCCGGCGGATGCCAGGGTGAGCCGCGCGTTCGCGGGGTCCAGCACGGCAAGCGCCGCCGTGGCGATCTGTCCCTGCTCGAGACGATTCGCCGCCTCATCGAGCCGGGCCAGTACGGCCGACGGACTGGGATCGGTGGTGATGTGTGCGCGGGCGGAGGCCCGCAGCTGGCCCATGGTCGCGGCGGCCTGGATGCCGTGCCCCATGACGTCCCCGATGACAAGCGCCACCCGACCGTCGTCCAGGGGAAGGACGTCGTACCAGTCGCCGCCGACCAGGGCGCCGGCGCTGCCAGGAAGGTAGCGCCAGGCGAACGACAGCCCACCGATCGTCGGCAGTCGCTGCGGGAGAAGGCTGCGTTGCAGGGTGAGAGCGGTGCGCCGTTCCTGTTCGTACAACTGAGCGTTGCCCACCGCGACGGCCGCACGCCGGGCGACCTCCTCGATGGCATCCTGCTCGTCGCGGGCGCGTGGGCTGTCCTCGCGACAGAGCACAGCGAGGACGGCGACCGTACGGCCGCCGACGGTGAGCGGAACAGCCAGTACGGTCTCGTCGCCGTCGGTAGTGGTGGTCGTGGTCGTGGTCGTGGTCGTGGTTCCGGTCTGGGTAACCGCCCTCATCAGGGCAAGTTCCCTCGGGGAGGGATCGCCGATGGAGGTCATCGGCTCGTCCGTCAGGACCGCGACGGCCCGTTCGGCGTACCGGGGCACCAACAGGTCGGTGGTCTGCTCGAGGACGCGCCGTGGGTCCAGCGTGGTGGTGATCCGGTCGGCGAGCGTCGCGAGGAAAGCGCTGCGTTCGAGCGCACGGCGCTCGGCGGCGAACAGCCGGGCCCGTTCCACGGCCAGCGCGGTCTGCACCGCCAGCGCCAGGACAAAGTCACGTTCGTCAGCGTCGAAAAGCCGGGGGTGGTCGAAGGAGAACCGCAACGCCCCGAGCACACGGTCACCGACGAGCAGCGGCAACGCACACATCGACACCACATTCGGTTCCCGCTCGGCCAGCTCCGGGTAGCGCGAGTCGCGGTCCTGGCGGGATTCCAACCAGACCGGCATACCGCCGCGGATCGCATCGGCGGCCGGCAAGCGGTCGTCGAGCCGTTCCGCACGCAGCATCGAGACCACCTCCTCGCGGTACCCGACGGTGCCGGGGACCGCGAGCCGCCCAGCGTCCCGCGCGACCAGCAGGCCGCCCCCGAACGCGCCCAGGGCGGTCACCCCCTCGGAAACCACCACCTCAGCGACTTTCTCCGGCGTCGTCGCCAGAGCGAGGGCCGCGGTGACCCCCTGCAGCCGCGCGGCCCGTTCTGCCGTGCGTTGGGTTCTGACCACCTCGTCGAGAGTGTCCAGCAGATACTGCTCGAAGGTACGCACCGGCTCGGGCACGCCGCCCCGGGCAGCGATCCGGAGCTGTGTCACCAGCGATCCCACGTACCAGCGGCGGAAAGCCACATGCTGCGGCGGCGATTCCAGGGTGAGCAGGCGGGCGGCACGGGCGTAGCTCTCGATCTCCTCCAACGCCGCCAGGTACTCCTCGCCGGCGTCCGCGGCATCCAGGGGCAACGCCAGCTGGAGATGGGTTCGCGGCTCCCCGGCCGCGACGGCGGCCAACGCCTGACGCTTGATCGCCTCCCGCGGCCGGGCGAAACGGTTCGTCACCAGCTCCAGTAGTTCCGCCAGCCGCTGCGGCACGGTGCCGCTCGCGCCGGTGGCCGCGCCGCCCGCGGCGAGGGCGAACTCCCGGATGAGGCCGTCCACGTGGTGCTTCGCCCCGAGCAGTAGATCTGTCGGGACATCCCCGAGAGTGATCAGATACTCGCCCCGGTCAGCCCTCGGCGCGCTGGGTGACGGCGCGTCGGACACAGCCCCGTGGTGGTTCCCCGCCTCGCCGAGCTCCGCCCACACGGTCTTTCCACCATGATCGGGTTCGACCCCCCACCGTGTCGCGGTGAAGGCGACCAGCGCCATACCACGCCCGGTCAGACCGCCGCCGTCCGGCGGCGGCCGGACGGGCTCCACCCGACTTCCGTCACTGACCTCGACCCGGATCGCCGAGGCGCCGGAACGGAGCCGGACATGCACCGGAACGCTTCCGTGTAGAACGGCATTTGTCGCGAGCTCGCTGACGACGAGCGCGACATCGGACGCGATCGCCTGCCAGCGGGTACCGGAGAGAGCCCTGGTGGCCGCCCGACGCGCGTGCGCGACCGCGTCGGGGGTGGCGTCGAGACGCAGCTCGGCGAGGGTGTCAGCCCGGCCCCCCACAGTCACCGCCGCCCACCCCGCTCCAGTCCAGGTGGACATGCCACCCCAGCCGGCACACAAACGCAACCGTGCTACCTGGATTATCAGCACATCCCCTGGCCACAGGGTCGCCCAAGCAGACGACAGCCGCAGCCCCGATACGCGAACGCAGAAGGCACCGGTCGGATCACGCCAAGCCGGATCACACCAAGCCGAAGATCATCCTGGCTCCCGCAGCCTGTAGCGGTGCGGGCCGTCGTCAGCCGGCGGGGGCACCGACGAAACGGGCGACCCGAGCGTCATCGGGTAGCTGGAACGCGCCCTGGGGCAGGCCGGAACCGGTCTCGTCGCCCGCGTCCTCCGGCAGGTCGGTGACGGTGGCGGGCTTCGTCAGAGCGTGGCGCGCCTGATGAGATCGGCCGTCGCCGCGGGCTGAACGATCATCGCGACGTGCGAGGCACCGACCTCGACGGTGCGCGCGCCGGCCCGCCGCGCCATGAACCGCTGCGCCGCGGCGGGAAGCACGTTGTCGTTGCGGGCAACGAGGTACCAGGAAGGAACGGTCTTCCAGGCCGGGGCGCCGGACGGCTCCTGCAGCGTGCGCACGTCACTCGGCCGCTGGCCGGCCCACATCAGGTCGGTGGTCGCCCTCGGCACATCGCCGGCGAACACGTCGCGGAAGACCTCTTTCTTGATATATTCGTCGGCGCCCGCACTGTGGGGACGGAGGTCCAGCGCCGTCTCGTTGAGCTTGCTTCCCGGGTACTTCGTCTGCAGGCCCAGCAGCGTCTCGCCCTGATCTGGTACGAACGCGGCCACGTAGACCAGCGCCTTCACGTTGGCGTTGCCGGTCGCGGCGTTCGTGACGACGATCCCGCCGTAGGAGTGGGCCGCGAGGACGAGCGGGCCGCTGAGGGTGGCGAGGATGCTGGCCAGGTAGGAGGAGTCGGCGGCAACGCCGCGCAGCGGGTTCGCCGGGGCGATGACCGGGTAGCCGTCGCGGATGAGCCGGGCGGCGACGTCGTTCCAGCCGGAGGCGTCGGCGAACGCGCCGTGCACGAGTACCACGGTGGGTTTCTGCCTGCCGTCGGGCTGGGTGCGTGCCTGCGCGGCGGACGCTCCGAGCACTGCGCCGGCCGTGGTGCCGGTCGCGACCGCGGCTGATCCGGCCAGCAGCGTTCGGCGAGTTGTCGTAGTCAATGTAGACCTTTCGATATCCGTTGCGCTCTAAGCCGCGATCTAGGGTCAGCGTAGAGTCAGATACTTGACGAGCACTGAACGAATTCGGACGCACACGACGGCGGATCCACAAAGAGTTCGCGCCCCGTCAAGTACGTCGACCTAGCCTGCTGGAATGAAATCGAAGAAAAGTGAGACCGCCGAGAAGTGGGGCCTGAGAATCCATCTTCTGTGCTATGTCCTGGCCAATCTTGTCCAGGTCGTACTGTGGGCGGTTCTCACCCCGGATCATTTCTTCTGGCCCCTGTGGTCGATACTGGCGTGGGGCATCGGGCTGGCGTTCCACGTCTGGGCTGTCCGCTCGCCGTCCACGTTGAACTCCAGGCACTGAGCCGTATCGTTCATCCGCTCCAGCGCGTCCGGGACCAGCAGGTGCAGTCGGGCCAACCGCCACAACGGTGTGGTGTCGGCGACCGACTCGCGGACGAGGTCGTGCGCGAAGCGGTAGGAGAACGGCTTCCCCGGCCGGGGTTCGAGCAGGCCGAGTGCTTCCAGGGGTTCAAGGTGGTCGATGCAGGTCCGGACGTCGAGCTCGGAGACGTGGGCGAGCAGGGCGAGGTCGACGTCCCGGCCGATCAGTGCGGCAATCTGTAACAGGTCTGTGGTGTCGTTGTCGAGGCCGGCCATCCGGTCACGGACGACGTCGCGGACGGTGGAGGGCACCCCGGCCTGTGCGGCGGCGGCGTCGGTGAGATCGCCGCTGTCGGCGAGATGCCGGGCCAGTTCCCGGATCAGGAAGGGGTTGCCGGCGGTGCGGGCGTGGATGCTGCGGGCGGCGCCGGGGCTGGGAATCTGGCCGGTGTCGCGGCGGACGAGTTCAGCTGCCTCTGCCGGGTTGAGCGGGCCGAGCCGGATCCGGCGGTGCCGGGGTTGCCGGCTCGCGGCGGCGAGCATCCGGGCCAGCTCCGAGCCGGGTGCGGGTAGCCGGTCGCGGATCGCACCGATGACCACCGTGCTGACCGGCAGGCGGGCGGCCAGGTGGCTGAACATCTGCAGCGAGGCGACGTCGGCCCACTGGAGATCGTCGACGACGATCACCACCGGGCGTCCCACCGAGATGTGGCTGATGAGGGCGACAGCTCGTTCGAACAGCCGGAACCGGGTGCCGCTGTCCGACAGCACCGGCGTGTCCGACAGCACCGGTCTGTCCGACAGCACTGGTCTGTCCCGCGGTGCCGGAGCCGCGGGGGTGACGCCGCGGGGCTCCACGAGGCGGCCGAGCTCACCGGCGTGCCAGTCCTCCCGCGCCGCGGCGGACAGGTTGTCGAGGAGCAGGGCGACCGCCTGTTCCCATGGCCACATCGCCGGTGTGCCGTCGCCTTCGAGGCAGCGGCCCCAGACCACGAGCGCGCCGCGCCTGTCCGCCTCCGCGCCGGCCTCCTCCAGCAGGCGCGTCTTGCCCACCCCCGACTCACCCTCTACGACGACGAGTCCCGCGCCGCCGGCGAACGCCGAGTCCACCGCGCGGCGCAGCACCGCGAGTTTCTCGGCCCGACCGATCAGGCCGTCTACGGACGGCGTCCCGAGGGCAGGCGCCCGCAGAGGCACCCGCAGCCGCTCGGAAGGCCTTCCCTCGGCCGATGCCGGCTCCAGCACACGCCGGTGTGCGGCCACCAGCGCCGGTCCGGGATCGATGCCGAGCTCCTCGGCGAGCCGGGCACGGACTGCCCGCAGGACGGACAGCGCTTCCGCCTGCTGACCGGCAGCGGCCAGGGCGATGACGAGACTCGCCTGCACGGTCTCGTGCAGCGGCGCCATCCCCGCGGCCAGGCGCAGCGGCGCGAGCACGCGCGCAGGCCGGCCCCGGGCCACCGCGAGCTCGGCCGCCGCCACGCACGTGTCAAGGAACTCACCATCCAGTGCGGAGAACACGGACATCGCACTCGATCCGTGAGCCTGGCCGTCACCTGCGGGGCCGTGCCAGAGCCCGAGTGCCTGCACGTACCAGTCGAGTGCCGCGTCGGGGCGCTGCTCCGCGACGCCGGCCCTGGCCACCTCGACCAGTTCCCGGAAGGTGACGACGTCCAGCATGACGGGGCCGGCGGCGAACAGGTAACTGTCACCGCGGCGCTGCAGGTACGACCCGGTCGCACGCGCGGGCAGCGTGGGCTCCAGCAGCCGCCGCAGCGCACCGACGTACTTCTGGAGAATGTTGACAGCCGAGGCCGGGACGTCGTCGCCCCAGATCAGATCGATCAACTGGCTCATGCTGGTCGGCCTGCCCGCACGGGCGAGCAGCAGAGCGAGCAGGTACGCCTGCTGGCGAGGCCCGGCCTCCAGCTCGACGCCGCCCCGCCAGATCCGCAACGGGCCGAGAATCCGAAGACACAGCTGTCCGCCGGAGGAAGCCGTGCCTGTTCCGGGGGTGGCGGTGGTACTCACTGCGGGCTCCTCCGTGCGGGCGATGCGCGCAGCATCGCCGAGCAGTCGGTGCCCGCTGATCTGTCAGATGACCTACGTCGTGTCAGCCGCTCTGGAGCGCGTCACGTAGCGAGGCCCGCGACGTGATGCCGAGCTTCGGGAAGACCTTGTACAGATGCGCACCGACCGTGCGCGGTGACAGGAACAGCCGGGCACCGATCTCCCGATTACTCAGCCCGGTCGCGGCCAGCTCGGCGATCTGCCGTTCCTGCGGGGTCAGCGCGGCCACCGCGGCGCGGTCCGCGCGGGTCGGCCTGCCGGCGGCGCGTAGTTCGGCTCGGGCCCGTTCGGCCCAGGTCGCGGCGCCGAGCAGGTCGAACGCGCCGAGTGCCTCGGTCAGCGTCTGGCGCGCCAAAGTCAGCTCGCGGGCGCGCCGCAGCCACGCGCCGTACGCCAGACGGATCCGCGCCAGCTCGAACGGGAACGCCCGACCGGCGGGATGCGCGACCGCGGCGACGAACAGCGCACCGGCCTCCTCCCGCGGCGCGGTGATCGCCAGTGCCCCGGCGGTGAGCAGCGCCAGACGCGGCGACAGCGCCGGCAGGCCCGCATCCCGGGCGGCTTCGGCGTGCGCGAGGGCGGCCTCGTGCCGGCCGGTGTGCGCGGCGGCCTCGACCAGGTCGAGCAGCGTGCGGGTGGCCTGCTGCGAGTAGCGGGAGAACGTGCCCGGGGCGGTGATTCCAGCGGCGTAGGCGTACGCGGTCTCGTACTCGCCTTCGCTCAGTGCCGCGGCAGCGCCGATCGCCTCCGCGTACTCGGTCAGGAACCCCAGCCCGCGCGGCCGCCCCCAGGCGTCCACGGCCGCCTGCAGGTCACGGGCTCGGGCCAGATCACCGCGGTAGGCGGCCAGCAGGCCGAGGAACGCCCGGAACGACTGAGCGAACAGCGTGTACCCGTGCCCGGCGGTCAGGTCCAGGCCGCGACGGCCGGTGCGCTCAGCCTCCGCCCACGCGCCGGCGCCGATCTGGTCAAGCATGACCATCTGGAGCAGCACCATCACGCTGGTGACCGCGCCGGCCTCCGTCTCCCGGTCGACCGTCCGCAGCAGCAGCTCCCGGTGGTCGCCGAGAACGCCCACATAGTAGGCGGAGACGGTCAGCCGCATCACGTCCCACGGCGCGCGAGCGGCGGGATCGGCGAGGGCGTCAGCGATCCGTTCCGGTATGCCGTGACCGCGCTTCACCAGGTCGCCCCACGCGTCCCGGGCAATCGCCGTCGACGGGCCCATCCGGTCGCCGAACCGGTCGAACAGCGCGTCGGTACGCTCCCAGCGGACCGGGTCGGCAGCGAACTGGCTGATCGCCAGCATCAGGCTCAGCGCACGTTCGGTCAGCTGTTCGTCGGCGACTCCGGACTCCAGCAGCGCGGTGATCCGCCGGTGATTCGCGACGACCTCACCCTCGCGGTAAAGCGCCACGTACCCTGCGGTGATCTCTGCGGCCGGGCCGTCCAACGCGGCGTCCTCCGCGAGGCCCTGTGCGGTGTCGAGCAGACCGGCCTGCCCGGCGACGTACGCGGCGTCGGCCAGCCGCCGGGACCGGTCGGCGGGTCGGCGGCTGAGTTCCGCTGCGCGGGTCAGCCAGGTGATCGCGGTCGCCGCACCGCCGCGCCGCGAAGCCGAGACGGCCGCCTCTTCGAGGGCCGCGGCGACGTCGTCGTCCGGGTCGACGGTGGCGGCGGCCAGGTGCACGGCCCGCCGTTCCGGGCTGTCGCGGTGCAGCTCGGCGAGGTCAGCGTGGGCGGCCCGGCGTTCGTGCGGGGTCGCGGCCTGCACGACGGCCGAGCGGACGAGGGGATGCCGGAACACCGGCTCCCCGGTGGCCGGGTCCGGGGCCAGCAGGCCCGCCTCGACCGCCCGGCCGACGCCGCGCATCCGGTACCGGGCCGCGCCGACCCTGCGCGCCGATCCGGCACCGGTGCCGTCCAGCGCCGCCAGCAGCAGCTCGCCGCGCTCGGTCGCCGGCAGGCCGCGCAGCCGCGTGCCGTAGATCTTCTCCAGCCGCCGCGGCAGCGCGATCGCGCCGGTGTCCAGCAGTTCCGCCCGGGGCAGCTCGATCAGCGCCAACGGGTTGCCAGCCGCGGTCTTCAGAATCATGTTCCGGTGGTACGGGCTGAGCCCGGTCTGCTGCAGGTCCAGCAACCGGGTGGAAACCTGCTCGGTCAGCGGCTCCAGGTTCAGCTCCGGCAGCCCAGCCCCGTCGAGCGGTGACGACGCCTCGGGGCGCACCGCGACTGCCACCCGCACGGCCGTACCCGCGAGGCGCCGCGCGGTGAACGCGAGGACCTGTGTGCTGGGTACGTCCAGCCACTGGCCGTCGTCGACGGCCAGCAGCAGCGGGCTGGCCGCCGAGACGAGGGTCAGCAGGTCCAGCACGGCGATGCCGAGCGCCATCACCTGCGGGGCGGCGGCGGCCGTACCGGTGAACGCCGCGTCGATCACCGCCCGGTGCGCGGGATCCAGGCCTGCCGCGTCGGGCAGCAACGGAAAGACCAGCTGATGCAGCCCGGCGAACGCCAGGTCCCGCTCCGCCTCCGCCCCCGCGCAGCGCACGACCCGGAACCCGGCCGCCGCCGCTGCCAGCTCGTCCAGCAACGCCGTCTTGCCGAGGCCGGCCTCCCCCCGGAGCACCAGGACCGGCCCGGCCGCGTCGCCGAGCAACGCCAGGAGCCGGGACCGTTCCTCGTCCCGCCCGATGAGCTTCCCTTGGCCCACGCGGGAACCTTATCCGGCGACAAATCCCCAGACGGCCCTACCGGACACCGGGTGATGTGACGATCAGTGGCCGGCCGGCTCCGTCGCCAGCCCGGCCGACAATTCCTCGGCGCGGTGGGCGAACAGGTGAGCCTCGCGCTCGGCGGACAGCGCGCGAGCCCGCTCGGCGGCGGCCTGGACGACGGCGGTGGGCTCGCCGCGTGCCTGCATCATCCGTGCCCGCAGCAGGAGTATCAGGCCTTCGGGGTAGCGCTGGCCGTAGGTGTCGAGGAACGAGTCGGCCCGGTCGAGGGTGGCGGTGGCCTCGGCCGGCATCCCGGCCGCCAGCCACATCTCGGCGAGCAGTCCGTACCAGGTGGCCAGGCCCGAGCGTGGCGGGTCGAGCAGGGTCGCCGCGATGATCATTTTGGCCTCTGTCGCGGCGCCGGCCGGGTCTTCGCCGGTCACGGCCCGCGCCCAGCACCGGGCCAGTCGCTGGTAGCTGCCGAGGAAGACGAAGGAATGTTCCGGGTCCACCGCGATTCCCCGTTCCGCTGCGCGTAGTGCCCAGGCGGGGTCGCCGGCCAGCGCCGCTACCGTGACGGCGAAGGCGGCCCAGACCGTGATCGCGTAGGAGTCGCCACACGCGGCGGCCTCCAGCCTGTCGAGCAGCACCCGCGCCCCGTCGACATCACCGTGCAGCGCGGTGTTCAACGCGAGCATCACGGGCGAGAGCAGCTGCAGGTCGTGCCGGAGCGGATCATCCTCGCGCTGGGCCAGGCCATCGAACATGATCGAGTTGGACTGGCTCAGATACCGGAACGCCTCGCCGATGTTGCCGACGTCCCACTGGTGGATGCCCCAGGCGTGCCGGCCGTAGGCACGCACGACCGGGTCGGCGGACGCCTCGCCCTGATCGAGCAGCCGGCGCGCCAGCCGGCCGGCGCGGTCGAGCTGGATGCCCTGGGAGCACGCGGCCCAGCGGGAGAAGAGGAAGTCGGCTGCCTCCCGTTCCCGGCCGAGGTCACGAGCCAGCTCCTCGGCGCGCTCCAGCAGGTCGACCGCGGAGCCGACGTACCCGGACCGCATCCCGACGACCGCGGTGAGCTGCGACAGGGCGGACAGCTCCCGCTCCGACATGCCCGCTGTCCTCGCCACCTGCGCGGCCGACACCAGCTGCCGTGCGGCGGCCTCGAACGCGGACTTGGCCGCGGCCCGGCGCCCGGCGCGCTCCAGCGCGCTCGAGGTCCGGGCCGGGTCCGCGAGTGGGCCGGCGGCCCACAGGTGGTGGGCGAGGCGCTCGGCGACGGACTCGCCGTCGGTGTCGGAGCGCTCCAGCGCGTCCGCGACGCGCAGGTGCAGCCGGGTGGCGCGCAGCGGCGGCGTCGTCCGGACGACCGACTCCCGGACCAGGTCGTGCGCGAAGCGGAACGAGAACGGGTCCCCGGGCGTGGGCTCGAGCAGACCGAGCGCCTCCAGGGGCTCGAGGCGGTCGATGCAGGTCTGTGCGTCAAGGTCGGCCGCGCGTGCGAGCAGGCCGAGGTCGATCTCCCGGCCGATGAGCGCGGCGATCTGCAACAGGCCGCCGGTGTCGTCGTCAAGGCCCGCCATCCGGTCGCGGACGACATCCCGCACGGTGGACGGCACACCGGCCCGCGCCGCGGCATCCTCAGTGAGAACCCCGCCGTCGGCGAGGAGCCGGGACAACTCCCGCACGAAGAAGGGGTTGCCAGCAGTGCGGGCATGGATGCTTTGGGTAACACCGACGTCGGGGGTCTGACCGGTCTCGCGGCGGACGAGCTCGGCCACCTCGGCCGCGTCGAGCGGGCCGAGCCGGATCCGGCGGTGCCGGGGCAGCCGGCTCGCGGCGGCGAGCATCCGCGCCAGCTCCGAGCCGGGCACGGGCACACGGTCGCGGAGCGCGCCGGTGATCACAGCGCCGCCCGGCGGGCGGGCCGCCAGGTGACTGAACATCTGCAGCGAGGCGACGTCCGCCCACTGGAGATCGTCGATCACGAGTACCACCGGCCGCCGCGCCGAGACCTGGCCGACGAGGGCGACAACCCGTTCGAACAGGCGGAACTGGGCGCCGCTGTCCGGCAGCACCGGCGTGGCGGGAACGCCGCCGCGCGGCTCCACGAGGCGGCCGAGTTCGCCGGCGTGCCACTCCTCCCGCGCCGCGGCGGGCAGGCTGTCGAGGACCGTGCCGACCGCCTGCACCCACGGCCACATCGACGGCGTCCCGTCGCCCTCCAGGCAGCGGCCCCAGACAACGAGCGCGCCGCGCCTGTCCGCCTCCGCGCCGGCCTCCTCCAGCAGGCGCGTCTTGCCCACCCCCGGCTCACCCTCGACGACGACGAGCCCCGTGCCGCCGGCAAACACCGAGTCCACCGCGTGCCGCAGCACCGCGAGCTCCTCAGCTCGGCCGATCATGCCGTCGGCGGTCGGTGTCTCGAGGGAAGGAGCCCGCGGCTGCTCGGCGGACGGCTTCCCGGCGCTGCCGACGAGCGTGGGCAACTCGGTCGGTGGTTGCCCTGACAGCGGCCCGCCTGCGTGCCCGCCCGCCGTTCCCGCCGGCGCGCACGCCGTTCCCGCCGGCCCGTCGTCGTCCGCGCCGGCCGATGCCGCCGAGGTCGGTGGCTGGCCAAGGACCCGCAGGTGCGCGGCCCGCAGCGCGGGCCCGGGATCGATGCCGAGCTCCTCGGCGAGCCGGGCGCGGACCGTCCCGAACACTGACAGCGCCTCAGCCTGCTGACCGGCTGCGGCCAGGGTGAAGACGAGGCTTGCCTGCACGGTTTCGTGCAACGGCGCCATCCAGGCGGCCAGACGCAGGGGCTGGAGCACGAGCTCGGGTTGGCCCAGCGTCACCGCGAGCTCGGCCGCCGGTACGCATGCGTCGAAGAACTCGTCGTTGATCGCGGCGAAGAGCGACACGGCGGTCGATCCGTGGGTCAGCCCGCCACCCGCGGGGCCGTGCCAGAGCGCCAGCGCCTGTACATAGCAGTCGAGCGCCGCATCGAGGCGCTGCTCCGCGAGGCATGTCCTGGCCTTTCCGGCGATTTCCCGGAAGGTGACGACGTCCAGCATGCCGGGGTCGGCCGAAAACAGGTAACCGTTGCCGCGGCGCTGCAGGTACGAGCCGGTTCCGCGGGCCGGCAGCGCGGGCTCCAGCAACCGCCGCAGCGTGCCGATGTATTTCTGGAGGATGTTGACAGCCGATGCCGGGACGTCGTCCTCCCAGATCAGGTCGATCAGCTCGCTCGTGCTGATCGGCCGGCCCGCCCGGATGAGGAGCAGCGCGAGCAGGCAGGCCTGTTGCCGGGGCCCGGCACCCAGCTCGACGCCGCCCCGCCAGATCCGCAACGGACCGAGAATCTGGAGGCAAAGATTCCTGCCGGGAGACGACTGTTCAGGGCTACCGGCACGGACAGGACGCAATGACATGGCCACGCCTGTTGCTACTCCCGAATCGATGAGGACAGATTGCCAGTCGCGCGGGTCCCGTTTGCTCGCAATGTCTGCAGGGCAAAGTTTACGTCCGGAACCAGCCCGCCGAGATCTGTTACTCGAGGTGGCCGCGGACCCGGTACCCAAAGACACCGGCCCTGCGTACCGACCCGCGTCCCGGCGCTGGCACGGCTGACCATCCATCAGTCGGATTGCGTGTGGGCTGGTGCGGGACGGAGACCAGGCGCCGATGGGGGCGGGTCCGCGCCTTCGCGCAGGCCGTGACGGGCGTAGAAGCGCCGCAGTGGCGACGGCGCCCACCAGTTCGTGTTCCCGAGCAGGCGCATCGTGGCCGGTACGAGCAGCGCCCGGACGATCGTCGCGTCCACCAGGACGGCAATGATCATCGCCACCCCGATCAGCTTGATGAAGGTGATGCCGGAGGTCGAGAACAGCCCGATCACGACCAGGATGAGTAGCGCGGCACTGGTGATGATCCGGCCGCTGCGCTGCAGTCCGACCGCGACCGCCGTGGTGTTGTCGCCGGTCCGGTCGTACACCTCGCGGATCCGGGACATCAGGAAGACCTCGTAGTCCGTCGACAGCCCGAACACGATCGCGAGCACGAGGATCGGCTGCGTCGCCTCCAGCGTCCCGGTGGGTGTGAAGTTCAGCGGACCGGACAGGTGGCCGTCCTGGAAGATCAGGACCAGTGCGCCGAACGAGGCGCCGAGCGACAGGATGTTCATCACGATCGCCTTGATCGGCAGCACGACCGAGCCGAAGGCGAGGAACAGCAGGACGAACGTCGCGCCGACGATGATCAGCGCCATCCAGGGCAGCAGGTCGGCGGTGGTGTCGAGCTGGTCGGTCAGCTCCGCGGTGAAGCCACCCACCAGCACCTCGCCGCCAGGCGGTGCGGGGACGTTCCGGATCCGGCGCACCAGGTCCCGCGCCTGCGCCGAGATCGGGTCGTCCTGGTAACTGACGGCGACCCGGGTGACACTCCCGGACTGGCCGGTGACCTCGGCTCCGGTCACGCCGTCGACGTCCCGGACCGCGGTGACGTATCGCTCCAGCCCGGCCTGTCGTTCCAGCCCGGCGCGGTCGGATGAGGTCACGATCGCCTCGATCGGCAACTGGCTGTTGCGGACGAAGTCCCGGTCGACGGTCTCGGAGACGACGCGGCTCTCGGTACCCGCCGGGAGCACCCTGGGGTCGACACCGCCGAACTCCACCCGGAGAAACGGCGAACCGGCCAGCAGCAGGACCGCGAGCACCCCGACCGCGTAGATGACCGGGCGCCGCATGATGCTGTGCGCGAGGCGGTACCAGAACCCGTGCTCGACCTCGCCCGCTGTGGGAGCCGGGCGCGGAATGCGACGGAACCGCCGCACGGAGAGCGCGTCCACCCGGTGGCCCAGGACCCCGAGCAGGGCGGGCAGCACGGTCAGCGCCGCCACCATCGCGACCACGACCGCGGACAGCCCACCGAATCCCATCGAGCGGAGAAAGGGCATCGGGAAGATCAGCAGCCCGGACAACGAGACCGCGACGGTGACGCCGGAGACCGCGACGGTGTGGCCGGCGGTGGCCATCGTCCGAACGATCGCGTCCTCGACGCCCAGCCCACGGGCGATCTCCTCCCGGAACCGTCCGGTCATGAACAGGCCGTAGTCGATCGCCAGACCCAGCCCGAGGATCGTCACCACGTTGATCGAGAAGACCGAGACGTCGGTCAGGTAGCTCAGCCCACGTAGCGCGGTGAAGGCCCCGAGGATGGCCAGACCACCGATCACGAGCGGCAGGCTCGCCGCGGCCACGCCGCCGAAGACGACCACCAGCAGGACGAGCAGCACCGGTATGGAGATCGTCTCGGCACGGCCGATGTCTGCCGCCACCCGCTCGCCGATGTCGCGGCTGACCGCGGTGTAGCCGCCGACCTGGGTCTGAAGGCCGGGAGCGGCCAGCCCGTCCTCGATCTCCTTCAACCCGTCGACGCGCTGCACCTCGTCGCCGGCCACGGTCAGCACGGCGTAGGTGGAGCGCCGGTCGTCGCTGACCAGCGCCGGGCTGTTCGTGCCCCAGTAGGTGATCGTCCTGGTCACCACGTCGTCCGGGAGCGCGTCCAGTGTCCCGGTCACGGCCCGCCGGAACACCGGGTCGTCGACCGTCGCGCTCGGGCTGCTGTAGAGAACGACCAGGTCATTGCCTGTTCGGCCAAGTGTCGCCTCGGCACGGTCGAGCGCACGGGCACTCTCGCTGGCCGGATCGTCGAACCCACCGGTGGTCAGCGCACCGAACACCTGCGTACCCCAGATGCCCCCGAACGCGGCGAAGGCCACGGCCAGGCTGATGACCCATCGCCGCCGACGGAACATCGCCCGTCCCAGTCGCTCGAACATTGCTGCTCCCTGGACATTCTGCGCGACCTCTGGTCGCAGTACGGGCACAGGCGGCAACCTGCCGCGCGCGGGACGGGCGTCACAGGCCTCGATGGGCGAGCCAGGCGAGGGCCTCGTCAGCGAGTTGGCGCCAACCGCGGACAGAGCCGGCGGACCGCCCTGACGGACCCTGGCGGGCACGGTATTGGGCCTTGCCCTCGACGATGAGCGGCGGAAACGGCATGTATCCACAGGCAGTGGATGAAGACCACGGGCTTCCTGATGGTGAGACCTCGCCTCCAGAGCCATGGCTGGACGAACCCACAACAGCCGTGCCCGACCGCATGCACCTGCCTTTGATCACACTAGGTCGACTCTCTTGATGACAACTGGACGCTTAGTGGATTCGGCGCCGCCTCCACCCGGCCCACCGGTCGCCGGACAGGGTTGGTGCGTGGTGGTCGCGGGGCTACGGCCACCGACGGGACGAAGCCGGGGACGACGGAACGCGGACGCGGCCCGGAATACACCGAGGTAGCGGCGCCCGGCGTGGAGGTGGAAGGCCCGGGGCCCCAGGTACGGAAGCGATACACAGATCGTCAACAGCCCGGTGGTGTGCGCGGGCCGCGCACTCCGCACAACTCCCATCAGGTCTCATCGGGAAAGGCCGACGAGCTTGTCCCAGCCCACTGTCGTCCTCGTCCACGGCGTCTTCGCCGACGCGTCCAGCTTCGCCAGGGTTGTTCCCGAACTGCTCGCCGACAGCGTCAGGGTGCTGGCACCCGCCGTCGGCGAACCGCTCACTCCTCGGTCCGGCGGTCGCCGCGTGGCGCACCAGGCCCTCGTGGGGCATCGTGTCCGCCTCGGATCACACCATCAATCCGGTGTCTGCCTGACCTGCACCGACGCCGGATAGTCGGCCCCGAAGGTGACGGCCGCGCCCTCGACCGCGACCTCGGCGGTGGCCGGTGAGGCAGAGGGCTCCGGAACGGGCGTAGCCGGAGGCTCGGGAGCAGACCCGGACCGGAGCGGCAGATCCCAGCTGACGCCGTGCCAGTAGCGAGCCGTCTCGCTCGTCTGCTTCACGATCCGGTCCGGACCGGCTGGGTGGGTGGGGCAGCCGGCACGGTCGAGTGACGGATCGAGGTCGTCAGCTGTCGGTTCGCACGGACCGTGGACCGCGGGCTCAACACTGGCTCCAGCCATGCGACGCGGCCACACAACACGTGGGCCGCACCGTGGGGACATGTCAGCATCACAGGTCCAACGGATTCGTCCCGAGCGTCCGCGCCACGACCCGCGTCCTGCCCGCGGACGAGGTCCGGTCATCGTCCGGTCCGACCCGCCCGCGAAGGTCGACGGGTCGCCGCGGCCGACAGAGACGGTCGCCGCACCGGCCACCCCCGTCGTCGGCTGGCGGCGGCTGTGGGCCGCGGCGCTGCTCGCAGGGTTCGTGACCGTCGCGGCGATCCAGCCGCCCCGCGAGGCACGACCGCCGACGCAACCGCCGTGGGTGGACGTCGTCAGCGCCGGCGCCCTCGTCCTCCTGGCAGCCGCGTTCGTCGCCCTGCTGGCCGACCACCGATGGGGCTTCACCCTCGCCGTGTACGGCAGCGCCGGCTTCCTCCTCGTCTCAGCTGTGTGCCCGGCGTGGAACCACCACCAGGCGGGAACGTCGTGGATCGGTCAGACCGGAGTCGCCACAGCGATGCTCCTCGGCTCGCTGGTCGGGCGGGAGCGGACCGGCTCGGCCGGCCGAGCCGGTCCGCTCAGATCGGCAGGGGCCCGGTAGACGGCGGCCGGGCGCCTGCGGTCAGGTGCAGCGGTCCGCCAGCATCCGGGCGGTGGTCCTCACCTCCGTCAGCAGAGCGGGGTCGTAGGTCCCGGAATCGACCCGCAGCCGGAGGAAACCGACGGCCGTGGTGACCCGTTCGAGGTCGCCGGCGTACTCCCCGGCCGTACCGATCCGGCCGTAGAGCTTCTCCTGGGGCGGTGTGAGGTCGCGGGCGAGCGCCTTGATCTCGTCCGGTGCGCCGGGGTCCGCCTGGGTCAGCCGCAGGGTCGCTATCAGGTCCGGGGCCAGCGTCTGGCAGGCACCGGGGGCGAACGACCCGGCTTCGGGCAGTGGCGGAGGTCCCTCCCCGCCGCAGGAGGCCGCCACGCCGACGATGACGGCGACCGTAATGGCGGCCGAGGCGGCTCGCCGGAGTCTGGTCATGGTCGTGCCGCCCTGTCAGCTCGAACCCGAGGTGGGCAGGCCGACGTACGGGAACCATCCGCGGAACCGCACGTCGGGCCCGTCGACGCCGTCACCGAGGCCGGTGACCGCCGCCGGCGGGTTGGGCAGCAGGGCGCCTTCGACAGCCTGGAGCGAGATGTCGACGACGTCATCGCCCAGCCGTCGGCCGTTCGGGTACCCGCCGGTGTCGCCCCCGAGGACGCCGAGCCGGTTCGGTTCCGCGGTCGGCGGGATCGACATGTTCAGCCGAAGCTGCTCGGAGGGCGCGATCTTCGCCGGGTCGACGTCGGCGTTGAGCGCGTGTGCGTTCAGGTCGACACCGAGGTTGGCCTTGTTCACACCGGTCAGGTACACCGCGACGAGGTCGTTGCGCGGTGTCGCCGGCGCGGGGATCTTGTAGATCGCCTCGATCAGCTTCGGCAGTTCGGGCTTGGTGACGAAGTTCAGGAACTGGGCGTCCCGGGCGGGAGTGGAGGCGTTGAACCGGTCCTTCTGGCCGACCGGCACGACCACCTCGTTGACGAGCGGCGAGCCGAGGCGCGAGACCTGCGACCAGTTACCGAAGGACATCCGCATGCCGGAGCCGTCGGTCGGCCCGTAGATCGAGGCGCTGCGCCGCTGGGTGCTGCTCCACACCCCGATCACCGGGTTGCGCGCCGGGTCGCCCTTGAGAGCCAGCTCGGTCTTGGGGACCTGCAGCACGACCGAGTTCACGTTGAACCCGGCGAGGCTGTCCTGCCCGACCTCGGACAGGTCACCGCCATAGAGCAGGTCGAACACCCTCAGGTCGAGGAAGAACGGGTCGTCGGCCTGTCCGGCGAACGTCTTGGCGCCGCCGGGCAGTTCCTTCAGGGACGCCGTGCGCAGCGCCAGGTAGTCCGGCATGGACGCGTCGCCCACGAACGAGGGCGCGACGGGCACCTTGTCCGCCAGCACGGTGGTCTTGCCACCGGCTATCCGCTCCAGCTTGTAGGTCTGCCGGAAATTCAGGTCCGGGTCGTCGAGCGAGGTGACAGGCCCGGTGTTGTAGAGGAACGTGTTCTGGTTCTGATAGGTGCTGGCGAACGTCCAGCGGTAGGTGATGTCGGGCTTCGCGTCGCCGTTGCTGTCGACATTGATGTCGTACTGGGCGTCGGTCGCGAACGGGTAGAAGTTCGGTCCGCCGGCGGGTTCCTGGAAGGGCAGCCAGTTGGCGACGAGCGTCACCGAATCCGGGTCGTCCGGGCTGACGAAGGCGTAGGTGTCGGTGTTGTCGACCGTCGGGTCGCTGCTGATCAGCGGGGCCTCCCGGTGGCTGGACGCGTCAGCGGCCGTCGGTGCGAGGGTCACCGCGGCGCCCGTCGCACCGAAGAGCAGGGCGGTCGCGCCAGCCAGAGCGCGCCGCCGGGGCAGCCGTCCCCGCCGTCGGCGGCCGGGCGTGCCGTCGCGTGCGGATGTCAGTCGGCTCATGGTTCTCCCTCACGGATCGACGGACCGGACGGATGCGCCTGTCCGGTGAACGTCCGTGGTTCGGTGATGAGAGGAGCACGGATCGTGTCGGCTACCTGACATCATTTCTGCGTCCCAGGTGCAGTCCGCGACCGCCGCGGATCCGAATCGCTGGCGAACGACCGGCGGGACGGAAGCGGGGAGGACACGCATGAAGCGGCGACTGGGCGGCGGGGCGAGTCGAGCGCGGGTGCTCGCCGGCCTGGTCTGCGTGGCCGGCCTGACAGGCGCGGCTGTGCTGGCCATGGTCGGCCCGCCGCTCGTCCGGGATGACTCGGGCCACGGTGTCGCGCCGACGCCGACCGGAGCGGCGGCCGTGGACGAGGCGTGGTCCTCCGCGGGCAGGGCGGCGGCCGCACCCGTCGCGAGTCTGCGTGACCGGCTCGACCAGGTGCCGGGGGACTGGCCGGCCTGGGCCGAGCTCGGCCTCGCCTACGTCGAGCAGGCCAGAGTGACCGGTGATCCGACGTCCTACCCACGGGCCGACGGGGCGTTCGCCCGCTCGCTGGAACTGCGTCCGGTGGACAACGACGCCGCCCTCGCCGGGCAGGCGGCGCTCGCCGCCGCACGTCACGACTTCCCCGGTGCGCTGCGCGCCGCGAATGCCGCGGTCGCCGTCAACCCGTTCAACGCGACCGCGCACGGGGTGCGCTTCGACGCGCTCGTCGAACTCGGGCGCTATCCCGAAGCGTGGCAGGCGGCGCAGACCGCGGTCGACCTGCGTCCCGATGTCGCGTCGCTGGCCCGGGTCGCCTACGCGTTCGAGCTGCGCGGCGAGATCGACCAGGCGGCCGCGATGCTGCGGCGGGTAGCCGACGACGCGACGTCGGCAGCCGATGCCGCGTTCGCCTACTTCCATCTCGGTGAACTGGCGCGGCACTCGGGCGACCTCGTCGGGGCGGACGAGGCCTACCGGCGCGGGCAGGCGAGCGACCCGTCATCGGTGTCGCTGCTCGTCGGTCGTGCCCGCGTGGCCGCCGCCCGGGGCGAGAGCGAGGCGGCCCTGGCGGACTACGCCGTCGCGGCCACTCGGAGCCCACAGCCGTGGATCGTCGCCGAGTACGGAGAACTGCTCGAATCGTTGGGCCGGCCCGACGAGGCGAAGCGGCAGTACTCCCTGGTGCGTTCCACCGCGGAGCTGATGCGCGCGCAGGGAGTCGAGGTCGACGTCGAGCTGGCGCTGTTCGAGGCGGACCACGGCGACCCCGCCGCCGCGCTGGCCGCGCTGTCCCCGGCGCCGGGCGGCGAACCGCACCGTGCCGGGGTCTTCGTGGACGACGCTCGCGCCTGGGTGCTGCACCAGCTCGGCAGAGACGACGAGGCGCTGCCGTCCGCCGAGTCGGCGCTCGGCCTCGGCACCCGCCGAGCACTGTTCTCCTACCACCGGGGCGTCGTGCACGCCGCGCTCGGCCGGACCGACGCCGCGGTCGCGGACCTCCGGGCGGCGCTGGACACCGACCCGCACTTCTCACCGTTGCACGCGCCCCGGGCACAGGCCCTTCTCGCGTCCCTCGACGCGAGTGCCCGGTGACCTCGCTGCGTCGGGCAGCCGTCCTGGCCGTGACGGTGGCCGCGTTCGTCCTGACGGCGGGCGGATCCGCGTCGGCACATCCCCTCGGGAGTTTCACCGTCAACAGCGCGAGCGTGCTGCGGGTGGGCATCGAGGAGGTTCTCGTCGACGTGGTCGCCGACTTCGCCGAGATACCGGCGGCGCAGGTCCGGCCGGACGTCGACGCGCTGGGAGCCGCCCGCTGGCGGGAAGCGGAGTGCGCCCGCACGGCCGGACGGGCGACGCTGGCGGTCGACGGCCGGGCCCGCCCGCTCGTCCCGATCGGCGGCTCGCTGTCGTTCCCACCGGGCGACGGCGGGCTGTCGACGATGCGGCTGGTCTGCCGATACTCCGCCGAGACCGCCGGGGCAGCGGACACGACCACGACCACGACGATTCGGTACACGCTGGCCGCGTACGCCGACCGGGTCGGCTGGCGGGAGACGGTCGCGGTCGGGGACGGCACCACGGTGGTCTCCTCGGACGTACCGTCCCGCTCACCGACGAACCTGTTGACCCGGTACCCCGACGACCCACTGGGCGGCGGTTCCGACGTCACTCGCGCGACGCTGACCGTTCGTCCGGGCGGACCCGCCGCGGCCGACCCGTTGTCGCAGGCGGGCGCCATCGGCACTGGAACGCCTGGTAGCGGTGCGTCAGACGAGGCCCGGCAGGCGGCCGGCGGCCTCGCCGGTTGGGTGAACGGCCTGGTCGAGCGGGACTCCTTCTCACTCGGCCTGGGCGTGCTCGCACTGCTCGCCGCGGTCGTGTTGGGGACAGCGCACGCGTTCGCCCCCGGGCACGGCAAGACGGTGATGGCGGCCCGGATCGTCGGCGGCTCGGCGACAGGACGGCAACTCGCCGCCACCGCCGGAGCGGTCACCCTCACCCACACCCTCGGCGTTCTCGTCCTCGCGGTCGTGCTGTCGGCGTCGAGCGGCTTCGCTCCGGAGAAGATCTATCCGTGGCTCGGTGTCGCGAGCGGGCTGCTGATGATCGGTCTCGGTACCAGTCTGCTGCGGTCAAGGCTGATCATGTCGCCGTATCGCGACCTACTGACCGCGGGCCACGACCACTCGAATAACCACCGCCATGAACACGACCGTGGACACAGCCACGCCCGTCCTCACCGCGACGACAGCCATCACCACCACCACGGCAGCGGCGTTCACAGCCATGGACACCACGACCACGGCCCTTCGCACGGTCATGGTCATGCGCACCAGCACGGTCACTCGCATGGCGGGCGCTGGCACGTGCACCCGCCCGTCACCGATCAGCCGAGGCTACGCGGCCTGCTCGCCGCGGGACTCGTCGGCGGCATGGTGCCGACGCCGTCGGCCGTCGTCGTGCTGCTTGGAGCGGTCGCACTGGGGCGGGCGTGGTTCGGGGTCCTGCTGGTTCTCGCCTACGGCGTGGGAATGGCGGCGACGCTGGTCGGCGTCGGGTTCCTGCTCGACCGCACACTCATCCCGCTGCTCCAGCGCACCCAGACGCTGGTGCCGGGATTCGCCGCGGGCCTGCGCTGGACGCCGGTGGCGACAGCCGCCCTGGTCGTGCTCGTCGGCGCCGTCGTGGCGCTGCGTGCCGGCAGCCAGGTCACGATATGACTCCAGGCGGATCACAGGGTGGCAGGGTCTACGGCTTGCGTCCGATACCGCCCGCCACCAGCCTGACAGCCAGTGGGTACGGCTCGACGACCGGTACGGCGGGCCGCCACAGCGGGTTGTAGACCACGCCTGGCTCGACGAGGTTCAGTCCGTCGAAGTAGGAGGTGATCTCGTCGACCGAGCGGAAGCGCCCCCTGGTCAGTTCGTTGAGAAGCACCTGCTCGATGGGCGCGGTCTCCGCTCCGTGGTCGACGAAGTGGGTCAGGAACAGGTAGCTGCCCGACGCCATCCGATCGACGTATGCGCGGACCAGGCCGGCCGGGTCCTCGTCGTCGTGGACGTGGTGAACGACCGCGAGCATCAGAAGCCCGACCGGCTTCGACAGATCGATCAGAGCAGCCACGTCCGGGTTGCTCAGAATCTCGTCGGGACGTCGGAAGTCCGCGGTGACGACCGTGGTGTTGTCGTTCTCTGCCAGCAACGCCCGGCCGTGCGCCAGCACGATTGGATCGATGTCGACGTAGGCTACCTTCGAATCGGGTGCGATTCGCTGGGCGACCTGATGGGTGTTCTCCGCGGTCGGAAGACCGGACCCCAGGTCGATGAACTGGCTGACGCCCTGCTCCACCATGAACTCGACGCCACGCCGGAGCATCTGCCGGTTGTACTGCGCGGACGTCTTGCCATCCGGAATCACCTGGATGAGCTGGTCGTGGACGACGCGATCAGCAGGGAAGTTGTCCTTGCCGTCAAGCAACGCGTCATAGACCCGGGCGATGCTGGGCACCGAGATGTCGATCCCAGACTCGATCCAGGTCGAGATGTGTGCCTCGTCACGCACCTTCAGCGGCGTCGAGTCTGGTATGCCATGCCGACTCTCACTGTCAGGCAACGCTCCCCCTCTGGATCAGGACGGGTCACCTCCGCACCCGGCCCGGGCCTCACGAGAAGCGGAAGTGACGTAGCGCGTTCGATCCTAGTAAGGCGGGCTCGTTGGCCGGGTCGAGGCGTCTCCCTTCTACCCTGGCTCCGGCGTCGATGCTCGAGGTGGAGCAGGTACTACCAGCCATCTTCGTGGCGCTGTACATCGTGGGCTGCGCGCTGGCGATCGCAGGCGCCCCGGCTTCCTGACAGCCGTCCCGTGGTCCGCCCTTACCTGTCAGTCAGTGCCCGGCGCGCCGAGTAACAAATCGTGGTCGCAGAGTCTGGCAGCGGACAGCGTGGGCCCCACAATCAGTTCAGGAATCCCGCCCGGTCCATGGTTGCCCTCGACTGGTGGGTGCCGTCAGCGACGCCGACAGCGACAGATCCTGCCATGATGATCCAGTGAGCCTCGTCGCCGTGGGAATCCGCATGTGGTGCGAACTCGATTCGGCCGGCCCGGTGGCTTCTCTCCTCCGGCGTCCGGATGGCCACATCGACGCCTACAGTGGGCTTTCTTTCACGGTGCACGAGTTCGCCGAGCTCTCGGACGGCCGTGAGGTCACCCTCCTGGATGACCGGGGCTGGGGCATGTCAGGCAGGGGCAGGACCCCCGACGAGCGCCTGTCCGAGCTGACGATCGAAGAGATCGAGCGCACGGTGTACATGGTCCTGCTGCCGGACTGGGCCGACGTTGACCACCCGCTGCCGCCGGACCTCGCGGCGGTCGAGGACAGCGGCGGGGCGCAGGACTGGGACCTGCTCGCGGAACGGCTCCGCGCGTTCGGGGTGGTCGTCACGCCGGCCGAGCTCATGCGGGTACCGCGCCGTCTCGACCTCGGCGACCGGCTTCGGGCGAGAATGATCGGATAGGGCGTGCGACGTCCGACGACATTCGTCGCCGGGGTCAGGGCAGCCGCACCGCGACCCGGAGCACGCGGGTCACCTGGGTGGCGCCGAAGTTGTCGTCGCTGAGCACGTTGACGATCGCCGTGCCGCGATCGACCCCCGGGGGTCGATCGCGAGTGCTTCGTAGTTGTCCATCAGCGGGTTGACCTGGGTGCCCGGGGTGGTAACGCCCAGGGTGGGGCAGGCGGTGAGGTCCGCGACGAGCCGCTTACCCACCAGCGCACGCTCCGGGAGCGCCGCAGGTCGGGCACGGTGGTGACGTCCGCGCCGCGGCCGGCGGCCGGCACCGAGTACAGGGCGTTCCGGTTGCCCACACCTGCGGTGAACGAGGCCTCCAGGACAAGGAGCCCGTCCTCGCCGTAGGCGGCGACCTCGGAGATCCGCTGCCCGGGTTCGACCTGGTAGCCGAGCTGCCTGCTCAGCTCGTACCGACCGGTGGAGCTGAGCCGGTACACGAGGATCCGCCGGGTCCGCGCCTCGCCGGTCACGGGAGCGTCCCACGACTCCTCCTCCGGTCGATTCCACTCTGCCGAACTCGCGGAACATCGACGGGCCCCGGCGGTGTCCTCCATGGGTCTGCTCCATGAACGCATCCCGGCTGACCGCGGGTACCCGCCACGGGCGGGCATTGGACGGATCATCGGCGCGCCCGACGCATACTCCGTATCGTCATCTCCGGCCTGCTCGTGCCGCCACTGTGTTGCGGTCGCGCCACAACCGCGACAGCAATCCGACCACCCGCCGGCGCCCGGAAATAGCACCTCGGTTAACCGTATGGCTCGTCGAGAGTTTTCCGTGTCGAAAGACACCTGTACACGGAGCGTGCTGAAGACTTCAATCGCCTGTAGTTCTCCGTATGCCCTGACTTCCTACACTGCGTGACGACGGGTTACGAACGGGGCAGTTCTCGTTGGCGACCGGTCCACGATGCCGTGTACCACAACCGGAACGTACGGAGATGGATCAATGGCCCGACACCATCGAAGAATCACTCGTGCCGCGGCCGTCGCCGCAGCCGGAGCACTCGTGCTCACCGGGATGGCCACCGCCGCGCACGCCGCTTCGCCCCCGGAGACCAACACCGTTGCCGGGGCCGACGAGCGATCGGGTGGTTCGACGGTGCGTTTCGCCACCTTCAACGCCTCGCTCAACCGAGCCACGGCGGGAGAGCTGCGGACGGACCTGTCAACACCCGATGACGTCCAGGCGCAGACAGTCGCCCAGATCATCCAGCGGGCCCACCCCGACGTACTTCTGATCAACGAGTTCGACCACGACCCGCTGGCCGTAAAGCTGTTCGCGGACAACTACCTGGCCAGGAGTCAGGAAGGCGCTCAGCCGGTCAGGTATCCCTTCCGGTACATCGCGCCGAGCAACACCGGAATCGCCTCCGGTTTCGACCTCAACAACGACGGCCAGGTGGTCACCGTCCCCGGAGCGCCGGGCTACGGCGACGACGCGCTGGGTTTCGGAGCCTTCCCCGGGCAGTACGGTCTGGTCGTCTACTCCCGGTTCCCGATCGACGTCCGGCAGGTCCGGACCTTCCGGGACTTCCGCTGGAAGGACATGCCGGGCGCACTGCTGCCGGACGACCCGGCGACGGCGGCGCCCGCGGACTGGTACTCGCCGAAGGAGCTGGCGGCCGTCCGGCTTTCGTCGAAAAGCCACTGGGACGTGCCGGTCCAGGTCGGGCGGGACACGGTTCACCTGCTGGTGAGCCACCCGACACCGCCGACCTTCGACGGGACGGAGGACCGAAACGGGCGGCGCAATCACGACGAGATCCGCTTCTGGGCCGACTACGTCCGGCCGGGCGGCGGTTCCTACGTCTACGACGACCAGAGCAGGCGCGGCGGGCTGCGACCGGGCTCGCGGTTCGTCATCGCCGGTGACATGAACGCCGACCCAGTCGATGGCGACAGCGTCTCCTCGGCCGCCAACCAGCTGCTCCAGAGCCGCCAGGTGAACGCCTCGGTCATCCCGTCGAGCGCGGGCGCCGCCGAGGCGGCGGTACTGCAGGGCGGCGCCAACGCCACGCACCGTGGCGACCCGGCCCACGACACGGCCGACTTCGCCGACACCGCGCCGGGCAACCTGCGGGTCGACTACGTGCTGCCCTCCCGCGATCTGGCCCCGGCGGGAGCGGGCGTGTTCTGGCCGGAGACCGCCGATCCGCTCTCGCGGCTGACCGGGAAGTACCCGTTCCCCAGCTCCGACCACCGGCTCGTCTGGCTCGACATCAGGCCCCGTCGCGCCTGAGCCGAATGGCGGTTCTGCCGGTCATCGCGGACTGCCGGAGCGGGATCGACCCGTTCCGGCACGTCCTCGCAGCGGGCGGATAGCGGCAGGCGCGGCACGCGGATCCGGCGCTACAGCGTCGAATAACGGAACACCGTCGTGGGGAGGAGCAGGAAGTTCAGCTCCCCCCGGCCGAGAACGAAGCCGCCGAGGGTGCCCCACAGCGACAGCACCTCGATCTGCAGGAAATTCGCCGGGTCGGCGGTCAGAACCACCATGACATGGTGCAACGGCTGACCCGCGTGTTCGACCATGATGACGTCGCCGGCCTGGATGTTGTTCGCGGGGGCGGCATTCGCGCAGTTGATCTGCTGCACGCCGCCTGCCGTCAACAGGTTGTACACGGCGGTGTCGGGGTCCACGGCTCCGTACGCGTGGGTCAGTTGGGCGACCGTGACCAGACCGGCTTCTGCCGCGGCTACCAGTACCGCCTCCCAGCAGTTGATGGTCGCGTTGTCGCCGATGGGATTCGCCAGTGGCGCCGCGCCGTTGATCCAGGCGTTGAAGGCCACACTGCGGCCTTCTCTCCAGGTGTACGCGCCGCGCCGGGCTTGCATCCGTGCCCGCAGGGCCGCCCGCCGCGCTCCCGCCGGTGCTCCTGCGGCCACTGCCGCGACCGGCGCGGCGGCCGGAGCCGTGTTGGGGATGGCCAGGGCGGCTTCCTGATTACTGATCTCGATCCGGACGACGCTGGGCGTGATACGCGGGTGGGCGTTGATCGCCGCGATCGACGGGTTGATGAGATTCGCGGGTGGCCCGGCGGGATACCTCAGCAGAAGCTCCGCCAGGAACATGTTCGTGTGCTCACGGTCCTGGATCTGCTGGCTGGTCGCCCTGGCCGGAACGAACCAGCTGACCGGCTGACCATAATTGAGAACGATCTCAACGTCGTCTCCTATGATTGTCACGCGCGCCCCTTTGGTCACCAAGGAATGAATGCCGTCCACGACTTCACCCCGATAGTCGGGGAAGGTGCCATACGGCGACCTTCGCCACCTTCGCCGATCTGGGATTCCCTACGTAACGAAAGCGCGACTCAGGTTCACCTGGGTAAGCAGATGTCCATTTTGACTGGAATAACCTATCTTGCCGATGGAGACCGCGAAGACCAGAGACCACACAGTGCCGACTCGGCGCCCGCAACGGGGCCGCCCCCAACAACAACACAACATCACCACAACCCACACATGACGTAGGCGTCAGAGATCTAGCCTGGACTCGCGCGTCGCAGCATTCTTCCCGATGAGAGGTTCGTCCGATGAGGGCCATTTCGGCTCCGACTCTTCTACCGCTCGGCCATCCGGTCGACGCTGCCGACGTCCGGACACTCGTCGACGCCGTCGCGGACGCGGGGTTCGACGGGGCGCAGCTGACGAGTTCGCACCTCGCTGGCGCCGTCGCTGACGGTATGACTCCGGAGGAGTTCTTCGGTTACCACCGGGACAGGGGGCTGACGGTCCCCACTGTCGAGGTTCTGATGGAATGGGTCACCGCCGACCGACAGGAGATAGCCGAGCAGGCCCGACCACTTCTCGACATCGCGCAGTGGGCCGGCTCCCCGACGGTTATCGCGACGACGCTGGAGGCCGAGGTACCGTCGATCGCCGGCGTGGCGGAGCGGCTGGCGTACCTGTGCGATCTCGCGGCGGAGCGGGGTCTGCGGATCAGTTTCGAGTTCCTGCCGTGGTCGGTGGTGCCGAACATCAGGGCGGTGACGCGGCTCCTGGATGCGGTGGACCGCGACAACCTCGGCCTGGTAGTCGACATGTGGCATTGGTTCCGCCAGCCTGGTGGGCCCGATTACGACACCCTGCGTGACGTGCCGGCGGAGCGGATCCATGTCCTTCAGCTGTGTGACGCGCCTGCGCGGCCGGCCGACGACCTGAGGACGGAGACGATCACCGCCCGCCTGCTGCCCGGGGACGGCGACGCCGACATCGAGGCTGTCCTGGATGTTCTCGTCGCGACCGGAGCCGATCCCGTCGTGGCGACAGAGGTGTACTCCGCCTCGCTCGCGAGCCTGGGGCCAGCCGAGATGGCGCGGCGCGCGTTCGCCGCCACGGAGACAGTTCTCGGTGGACGTTTTCCGTCCCACGGCACGAGTGGTTGAAGGCGCGGCGCACGGCGCGCGCGGGTTGGGATCGTTGATCGGGTGACAGCGCGGTCGGGTTGCCGGCCGTGCTCGCGGCCCGGCGTCCCCGTGTCCCCGCGTCCCGGCGCCGAGCGGATCACCTGATGGAACGCTGACCGGCCGCGGGCAATCCGGCACAGCCGGTCCGTCATGGCCCGGCTTCACCCTATTTCGCACGCTGGCCCACTGATCTGATGTAGCACTGGGTTTGTGCAGCCTCTTTCGGTCGTAATCGTTCACCGTGACCAGCCGAAGCGACTCGTCGACACCATCGACGCGTTCCGCGCGCAGGACGTTCCCGTCTCGATCACGATCGTCGACAACGGATCGGCGGTCATGCCGCCGGTCGAGGCCGCCGATGTCACGGTGGTGCTCGCCGGCAGCAACCTGGGGTTCGGACCGGCGGCCAACGTCGGCTACCGCGCGTTCCTCGCCGACGCGGACGCGGGAGAGTGGGTGGTGCTCGCGCCGCACGACGCGCTGCCCGAGCCCACCTGCCTGAGTCACATGCTGGGCGTGCTGGCGCAGCAGCCGCGAGCGGGTCTGGCCTGTGCGGACGTCGGCGACGGAGCGACGCCGGTCATCGACCCCTACTTCGGCGGGATCCTCATGCCCGCGAGCGTGGACGAGGGCTGGGAGCCCGCCGGGCACCCGCACGGCACGCTGATGTTCGCCCGCCGTGCCTGCCTCGACGAGATCGGGATCTTCGACGAACGCTACTTCGCGTACTGCGAGGAGGCGGACCTCGCGCTGCGGGCGAGGTCCGCCGGCTGGGAGTCCGGACTCGTGCGGGGCGCGATGGTCAAGAACCCGAACATCGGCTCCACCGCCGCGGCGATCGACTACCTGCAGCTCCGCAACACCCTGCTGCTCGTGCGGGACCACTCCGGCCGCTACCACGCGTTCATCCGGTTCTGTATCGCACTGTGGCATCTCGCCTCGGGCGCGGTCGTCCCGGCCCGGCGCGGCCCCTACTGGAACCTCGAAGGACGTGTCCACGGGCTCCTGGACTTCGTCCGCGGGCGTTTCGGCCCTCCCCCGCCGCATCTACTCGTCAAGCGCTGACTCGCGCGATACGGGCCCGTTCGCCAGGCGCGGTCAGGACAGGCGCGGTCAGGACAGGTAGGTCGCGCCGAACGCCTCGAGGAACTCGAGCGTGGCCGCGGACGACACCGATGGGCTCGACACCACCACGGCGGTCACCCCGGCCTTCTCGATCTCGGCGATCGCCTCACGGTGGCGGTCGGGCTCGACGGTCGGCGTCGCGATGGAGCGGTCCTTGTAGGAGTACTGCACATCGATCGTGTCCGACCGCCCGGCGGCCGCGGCGGCGTCCCGGATCTCGTTGATCATGAAAGCCAGCTCCCCCAGCGAACCGATGGAGGTCGTCCGCACCGCCGCGCTGAGCTCCGGCGGGCCCACCAGCGGCATCCAGCCCTGCGCCCGCTGCGCGATGCGGCGCCGGCTCAGCTTCGAGTTACCGCCGATCCAGATGGGAATCGGGTCCTGCACCGGTCGGGGCCGGGCGATGACGTTCCGGGCGTCGAAGTGCAGGCCCTTGTAACTGAACGGCTCACCGCTCCAGTGCATCGGCAGCACGTCAAGGATCTCGTCGAACAGCGTGTTGCGCTCGTCCATGTCGACTCCGAGCGCGAAGAACTCGGTCTTCATGTACCCGGTGCCGAGCCCGAGCACGATCCGTCCACCGGAGAGCTTGTCGACGGTCGCCGCGGCCTTGGCGAGCAGGAACGGGTTCCGGTAGGGCGCGACGGAAAGGTTCGTGTGCAGCCGCAACCGCTGGGTCGCGGCGGCGACATGGCCGAGCGCGACGAACGGATCGAGGCTCTGGTGCCCGCCGGAGGCCAGCCATCGGGCACTCGGGGCCGGGTGCTCGCTGAGGCAGAATCCGTAGAATCCGCCCGCTCGGCTGCTGCCGCGACCTCGGCCAGCGCGCCGGCGTCGAGCATGTCGCGGTCGGTGCCGTTGGTCTCGGGGTAATGGTAGATGAAGCGCATTTTCACCTCGTCGAGAGGAACTGTCGGGAGCAGGTGACTCGGGAGATCCACCGGGGAGGATTCAAACACACCGGTTGACCCGACATGGGAGAGCACGATCGCCCGGGGCCGGGCGCGAGCCTACTCAGGTCGCTCGGCCTAGATGCTGAGGAGGAACTTGACGGTCGCCGTGGCGTTCGGGAACGACTCGGTGATTCCGGTGGCACCCCGACCACGAGCACACGCCTACCGTCGTACCTGAATGCGTCGAACAAGGTCATCCGAATTTTCCCTTCGCGCATTCTCAGCTGTGATTGTTGGCATGCCGAACGGCGTGGAACTCTGACGTGATTGACGGCGGAGGGGTAGTTGGGCCTGTATGGCCGCGGATGGCGGCCGTCGCCCTGGAATCGGCGGGGCCCATGGGGATCAGGGCCGCGTTACGGTGGCCAGACCCACACTGTGCGTGCCACCCTGTATCACCACAGTGGCACCGACCAAGCCAAGATCCACAGCCACTCTCCCTTAACTCGAGCCGCCTTCGCGGCAGTAGGATGTCACCAATATGAGCGCCGCGGCAACACCCAGCCCAGACCGAAGCGCGGCGACACCGCCTCGCCGGCGCTACGACAGCCCGCGCCGGCGGGAGCTGGCGGCTCAGACGCGCGAGCGGATCGTCGACGCCGGCTCGGCCCTGGTCCACAGCTTCCCCGCGTGGGACTGGCGTGATCTGACGTTCCGTGCGGTCGCCGAGCGGGCCGGCGTCGGTGAACGCACGGTCTACCGGCACTTCCCCACCGAGGCTGATCTCCACGACGCCGTCCTGCGCCGCCTCGAGGACGAGGCGGGTGTGAGCTACGAGGGCCTCGACCTCGATCGCCTCCCCGAGGTCACCGCACGCGCCTTCGCGACGCTGTCGTCCTACGCGGTTCCACGGTGGACCCCCACGAACCCCGCGCAGGCGACGTCGATACCCAAGGACCAGCGCCGCCGCGAGGCGCTTGTCACCGCCGTCGCTCAACACACGGCCGACTGGCCCGAGGCCCAACGCGTGATGGCCACCGGCATGCTGGACGTCCTGTGGCACATTCCGTCCTACGAGCGGCTGACCACGATGTGGAACCTCGACGGCGATCAGGCGACCCAGGCCATCGCCTGGGCCATCGGCCTGCTGGTGGACGCGATCCACGACGATCACCTTCCCGGCTCCGCCGGCCCGGGCTCCAACCAGGGCTGATCACTTCCGCCAGAAGCGACGGCCTGGGTTTACTCCCGAACCCTGACCTCGGCCGGGTTCACCGCAACGTCTACATTAGTGACATCGTTCTGTCGCGAAGCGGACCTGCACCGGGAGGATCCCTGTGGATCTGGGCTTGGCGCCCACCACCGCGGTGGCGCACGGACGGCTCCCGGGGCATCGGCCCGACCACGGCCACCCGCTTCATCGTCGACGGAACCAATAGCGGATCCGAGATGCGAGACGTCCCGCCTGCCCGGGCATGGCTCAACGACTCCAGAACAGGACCGCGCTCGTCACCGGTTCCACGAGCAACATCGGCCGGGCCATCGCCGTGGCGTTCGCCGCCGAAGGGGCCCACGTCGTCGTCTCCGGTCGGGACGGCGCCCGTGGCGAGGCCGTCATCTCCACGATCCGGGAGAGCGGCGGCCGGGCGGACTTCGTTCACGCCGACCTCGACGGGACCCCGGCCCGCAGTCGAACGCTGGCCGAGGAGGCGACCCGCCGCCTCGGCGGCCGTCTCGACATTCTCGTCAACAACGCCGGCATCTTTCCCCCGAACACCACGCTGACCACCGACGATCGCACCTTCGACCGGGTTTACGCCGTCAACGTCAAGGCTCCGTTCTTCCTCACCCAGGCCGTGGCCCCCGCCATGGTCGCCGCGGGCGAGGGCGTGATCATCAACCTCGGTTCCTGGGTCGCACGGCTGGGCCTGCCTGTGGGCTCGCTCTACAGCTCCACGAAAGGGGCGCTGGAGACGCTCACCCGGGCCTGGGCCGCCGAGTTCGGACCGCTGGGTGTGCGCGTCAACGCCGTCTCGCCCGGCGTTATCCGCACCCCTGACCTGGACGCCGCCGTCGAGCATCCGGCCGAGGCCATGATGCGGGGTACTCCCGCCGGCGGCTCCGGTCATCCCGACGCGATCGCGGCCGCGGCCGTCTACCTCGCCTCGGACGACGCGGCGTTCATCCACGGAACGGTCCTCGACGTGGACGGCGGCCGGATGGCGGTAGCCGTCATCGACAGCGCTGCCTGAGCATCGGCGACGCTGACATTTGTCATGGGCGAGCCGTGCGCGCCGCACGGAAACCGATGACACCGTCACCATCGGTGACACGGATGGTGACGGATGCTCGAGGTCATGAACAAGGACGTGGACGAAAAAGCCGGCGTCATCACCGCCGGGAATCTCTGGCGTCGCTACGGTCCGGTGGGGCGGCGCGGCCACGACGCGGTCCGGGGGGTGGCCTTCGTGGTGCCTCGCGGCTGCCTGTTCGCTCTGCTGGGCACCAACGGCGCGGGGAAGACCTCCCTCCTGGAGGTGCTCGAGGGCCTGGCCCGGCCGAGCGCCGGCACCGTCCGGGTACTCGGGCGTGACCCGTTCCGGGACAGGCGCCTGGTGCGGCCCCGGATCGGGATCATGCTCCAGTCCGGGGCTTTCCCCGCCGACCTGACAGTCGCGGAGGCGATCAGGGCGTGGGCCGGCACGCTGACGTCGCCGCGCCCGGTGGACGAGGCACTCGAGCTGGCCGGCATGCGCGATCGGGCGGGGATTCGCGTCCGGCAGCTGTCCGGCGGCGAGCGGCGCCGGCTCGACTTCGCGGCGGCCGTCCTCGGCCGGCCCGAGGTGCTGTTCCTCGACGAGCCGACGACCGGTCTGGATCCGCAGAGCCGCCGGGCGACCTGGGACGGGGTCGAGGGCCTGGTCACGGCGGGAACGACCGTGCTGCTCACCACCCACTATCTCGAGGAGGCCGAGACGCTGGCGGACCAGCTGGCGATCATGCATCGGGGCCGGATCGTGCGGACGGGCACACCGGCCGAGGTCGTCGCGGCGCAACCCGCCCGTATCACGTTCGAGCTCGACGCCGGACTCCCCGTCGAGCTGCCGGAGTTCCCCGGCGCGCGGCTGCACCTGACCGAGGCGTGGTTCGGCGGCCGCAAGGGCAAAGGCAAGGGCAAGGGCGGGAGCGGCGACGGAGGCGGCAGTGACAGCGACGGGAGTGGGAGCGGCGACGGAGGCGGGGGTGGCGACGGAGGCGGGGGTGGCGGCTGTGGAAGCGGGGTCCTGCTGACCACCGCGGATCTCCAGCGGACCCTCACGATGCTGCTGGCCTGGGGCGACCGGAACGGGGTGCGGTTGCGCAACCTCAATGCCCGGTCGGCGTCGCTCGAGGAGGCGTTTCTCGCCGTGGCCCGTTCCGAGGTCGCTGTGGACGGTTCCGGCGGTTCGCTCCCCGGCGAGGTCGACCAGCCCGGCCGCCAGGCCCGACCGGATGCGGCGGCGGAGCGAGCGGCGTGAGCGGAGCGAGCGAGGGTGCCGCGCCGGCACGCCCGCTCCCGGGGACGAGCGGCTCCGGTGCGGCGCGTCGGGTCAGGTCGCTGGGCCGCGCCGAGATGGTGCTGCTACGCCGGAACGCCGTTGCGCTGCTCATCGCACTCGGAACACCGGTGAGCCTGATTCCGGTGGTCATGTCGGTCCCGGTCGAGGGCGGCCGATCGACCCGTGCCGGGGCGGCCGCCCTCACCGCGATCACGGCGGTCGTGCTCCTGGCCGCCGTGTACTACAACCTGGTCACCGCGCTGGTGGCCCGGCGCGAGGACCTGGTGCTCAAACGGTTGCGCGCCGGTGAGGCCGGTGACCTCGAGATCCTGGCCGGGACGGCGGCTCCGGCCGTCGCGGTGGCCTGGGCGCAGATCTTCGTGGCGGCCGCGGTCACGGCGGCGCTGTCCGATCTGGCCGCGCCGGTGAACCCGCTGCTCGTGGTGGTCGCCATCGTCCTTGGCACGGCCGTCTTCGTCGCGCTGGCCGCGCTCAGCACCACGGTGACCCGCAGCGTCGAGATGGCCCAGGTGACGACGATGCCGGTGCTGGTCGTGCCGCTCGTCCTGTCCGGGCTGCTCGTCCCGCTCGACGCGCTGGCCGCGCCGTGGGAGCTGGCCGCCCGGATGCTGCCGCTGACCCCGGTGGTCGATCTGATGCGACTCGGCCTGACCGGCGCGGCGGGCGACGGCCGCACCGTCGACTTCACCGGCTCGTTCGAAGCGGCGGTGCCGCCGGCCCTGGTGCTGGTGGCGTGGGTGGTCGCCGCCGGTTGGGCGGCGCGGCGGTGGTTCCGGTGGGAGCCGCGCCGTTGACCGGTTCGCCCGCCGCCGGCTGTCGGGTGTCCGATGGCCCACCCGGCGGGCGGGGCATGACACGGTGGGTTCCATGACCGGGTGGTGGCGCTGGTGGCGCGAGCGCGGCAGCGCCGAGCGCATGGACGCCATCACCCGGTGGCCGCTGTACCTGTTCTCCGCCACCGAGCCGGGGCTGGTGCTGCTGGCGATCAGCTCCCGGCCGGGTGCCTGGGGGCTGGCCGCCGGTGGGCTCCTCGTCGTGTCCGCGCTGCACGCCGTGGCCTGTGTGGTGCTGCTGCGCGCCGGGCTCGCGGCCCATCTGGGCGGGCGGCGGGCGGCGGCCCCGCTGATCGCCGGGGTGGCCGCGGGCGCGGTCGTCCTGGCCGCGATGGGCACCGCCATCCCCGGGTTCGACGCCGATCCCGGCGGCGGTGGCATGTCGGTCACGCTCATCGTGACGATGATCGCCGGTGGCGCGTCGACCGCGGCGGTCACGCCACTGCTGCGGACACCGTCGCTGCTCGCCTGCGTGGTGGTGGGGGCCGCCGGCTGCGCCCTGATCCAGGCCATGGTGGACGCCGTGGCGCCGGCGGCCGACGTGGGCCCCGAAGTCACACCGCTCCAGGCGGCCGGGTACTACGCGTACCCGATTGTGCTGGTGGCGCTGACCTACCGGGTCTCGACCTGGATGCTCGGCGTGGTGTGGGAGATAGACCGGTCCCGGGCGGTCCACACCAGCCTCGCCGTGGCCGAGGAGCGGCTGCGGTTCGCCCGGGACCTGCACGACGTGCTGGGCCGGAACCTGTCGCTGATGGCCGTCCAGAGCGAGCTCGCCGCACGCCTGGCCGAGCACGGAGACGCTGCCGCGGCGGAACGCATGCTGGAGGTTCGCCAGGTCGCCCACGACTCGCTGCGCGAGATGCGCGCGGTTGTCGACGGCTACCGCCGGGCCGACCTGGGCGCGGAGCTCGCCGGCGCCCGGGCGCTGTTGCGCTCGGCGGGGGTGGCCTGTCAGATCACCGGAGGTGTCAGCCGGGAGACCCTCGACCGGGCGTTGCCCCCCTCCGCGCAGACCGCGTTGGGCTGGGTCGTCCGCGAGGCCACCACCAACGTGATCCGGCACAGCGCGGCCACCACCTGCACCGTCGACCTCGATGTGCGCCTCGGGCCCGGGCGCGCACGCACCGCGGTACTGCGGATCACCAACGACGGTGTGCCGCCGGCCGCGCCGGGCACTGCCAGCCAGCACGCCCCGCGACCCGGCGCGGCCCCGAGCCCAGGGCCTGTTGCGGGGCCTGGGCCCGGGCCCACGGCGGGCAGCGGCCTGGCCGGTCTGGGCGAGCGGCTCGCCGGCCTGGGCGGCGTTCTCAGCGTGGCCCGGGAATCCGGGGGCTGCTTCGTCCTGGAGGTTCGGCTCGCCGTCCCGGACGATGTCTCGGAGGGCCCGGTCACGGCACCGCGACCCGCACCCACCGCGGCCGAGGCGCAGCCGTGATCCGGGTTCTGCTCGCCGACGACGAGAACCTCATCCGCGGCGCGCTGGCGGCACTGCTGGCCATGGAGGACGACATGGCGGTTGTCGCCCAGGCCGCGTCCGGGCCCGAGGCGCTGGCCATGGGGCGGCTGCACTGCCCCGACGTCGCGCTGTTGGACCTGCAGATGCCGGGCATGGACGGCATCGCCGTGACCCAGGCGATGCGTGCCGAGGTCCCCGGGTGCGCCAACGTGATCGTGACCAGCCACGGACGTCCCGGTTATCTCAAGCAGGCGCTCGCGGCGGGGGCGCGCGGCTTCCTTCCGAAGACCGTCTCCGCGCAGGTCCTCGCCGACGTGGTCCGGGCGGTGCACGGCGGCGGCCGCTACGTGGACCCGGAGCTGGCCGCGGAGGCGATCGCGGCCGGAGAGAGCCCGTTGACCTCGCGTGAGGCCGAGGTCCTCGAGCTGGCCGCCGGCGGCGCACCGGTCGAGGAGATCGCGGCCCGGGCCGCTCTGTCGAGGGGCACGGTACGCAATTACCTGTCATCGGCTGCCGCGAAGCTGGGCGCCGTCAACCGGCACGAGGCCGTCCAGCTCGCCCGCGCCCGCGGCTGGATCTGACCCGAGGCATCCCCGGCCGGCCGGGGATGAGCATCGAGGGAGGAGGTGGCCTGCCACCTACGGGGCCACAACGGGGCCCGCTCGGCCAGCGGCTATTTCGGCGCCAATCTCCAGGCCAGTCGCTCGACGCGCACCTAATGGCAAGGATACCGCGACGCCGGTATACGGGCAGCGGGTCCGAGAACGCGCCGGGCGGACGTCCACCGGGCTCGCACAGTTGCCCCTCGTGCCAATGGCAAAGGCGCCGGGTTCCACGTGATCCCGGTGGCGGATGTCCGCCACCGAAGCAGGACGGCGACGGTCTGTCTGGTGCTGGGCCTGGCATGCGCGAGCGCGTGGGCTACGGGAATCACACGCGGACCAGTGCCTGTAGTGTGCTGCCAGTGGTCTCGATATGGCCACGGGTTTCACATCAGATGGGCGGAGATCCTCGCCCTGTATCGATCGCGGAGGTCGTCATGGCGGAAGCGCCTGAGCGGCGGCGTTGGAGTGCGGCCGACGTTCCCGACCTGAACGGCCGGACGGCCGTCGTCACCGGCGCGAACTCCGGAATCGGCTTCGAGGCCGCCAAGCTGCTCGCCGGGCGCGGCGCGACAGTGGTGATGGCCTGCCGTAACCCGGTCAAGGCACAGGACGCCCTGGACACCATCCGGATCGCCGTACCCGAGGCGGACGTCTCAGTACTGCAGATGGATCTCAGCTCGCTCACCTCGGTCCGCAAGGCCGCCGACGCGCTGGTCACGGAGCGCCCCGTCATCGACCTGCTCATCAACAACGCGGGCGTCATGTTACTGCCCCAGGGCAGGACCGAGGACGGCTTCGAACAGCACTTCGGCATCAACCACCTCGGCCACTTCGCCTTTACCGGGCTCGTCCTGGAAGCCGTGACGGCCTCCGACGCCGGCCGCATAGTGACGGTCAGCAGCAACGGGCACCGGATGGGAAAGATCGACTTCGACGACCTCGACCTGGCCCAGAAGTACCGGCCGTTCCGGGCCTACGCCCGGTCGAAACTCGCGAACCTGCTGTTCACCTATGAGCTGCAGCGCCGGCTGACGGCGGCGGGAGGATCGGCACGGTCCGTCGCCGCGCATCCTGGTGGCGCGAACACGGAGGTCGGGGGCAACCCCAGCCCGATCCAGCGGAAACTCAAGAAGGTCGTCGACCACATCCCCAACCCCATCGTCCACTCCGCGTTCAAAGGCTCCCTGCCCCTTCTGCGCGCGGCGGTTGATCCATCGACGAGGGGTGGCGAGTACTACGGGCCGTCCGGGCTGCTGAAGATGACCGGCCACCCGGTCCTGGTCACCTCCAACGCCGCGTCGCGGGACACCGGGACCGCCGAACGTCTGTGGGAACTGTCCGAGCGGCTGACCACGGTGACCTACCCGCTCTGAGCGGCGCCGCGGCACCCACCGGCAGCGGGCGACGGCACGGCGGGCCCACTTCGCCAGGTTGCGACGTTTTTATACTTGGTATAAATTCGTCGCAGCCTACGGCGAGGAGCTCACATGTCGACTGACAGTGCGGCGTCGGGTACGGCACCCGAGTCGGGAAATCCCGTGGAGAACCCTGCGTTCCTGACGGCTCCACAGGCCGTCTTCCCCGGCTTACGCGCCCAGCGCGCGATTTCGCTGGGCGAAAGGGGGGTACTGGTCACCCGGAGCGCGGACATCGCAACACTTCTCACAAACCCCGAGGTCTTCTCCTCCGGAGTCGGCGTGGCCCAGACGGGCACCGAGCGGCCGTTGATCCCCCTGCAGATCGACCCGCCGGAACACCGTGAGTACCGCAGGATCCTTGACCCGCTCTTCTCCCCGCAGCGCATGAAGGAGATGGAAGGGCCGATCACCGAGCTGGCCCGCGGCCTCGTCGATGCGATCGCCACCGAGAGCGAGGTGGACTTCGTCCAGCAGTTCTCGCTGCGGTTCCCGTCGCAGGTCTTCCTCGCCCTGCTGGGGCTTCCGCTCGGCGAGCTCCCCACTTTCCTTGAAATGAAGGACGGCTTCATCCGGCCCGAGTCGATCACCGGGCGGCCCCGAGGCCACGAGGACTCGGTTGCCCTGTTGAAGACGACCGCCGCGTCGATCTACGAGTATTTCGACGCCGTCATCGCCGACCGGCGCTCCACCCCGGGCGAGGACATCGTCAGCCGCTTCCTGCAGACCGAGGTCGAGGGCGCACGCCTCAGCCACGAGGACATCCTCGACATCTGTTTCCTTTTCCTCGTCGCCGGCCTGGACACCGTCTCGGCCTCGCTGGACTGCATGATGCTGCACCTCGCGCTCCACTCCGACCGGCGGCATGCGCTGGTGAACGACCCGACGCTGATTCCGAACGCCGTGGAGGAGCTGCTCCGCTGGGAGTCGCCGGTGATGATGGTGGCGCGATTCGCGACCCAGGACACCGAGATCGCAGGCTGCCCGGTACGCAAGGGCCAGGTGGTGACCGGTCTGCTCGGCGCCGCCAACACCGACGAGCGGGAGATCCCCGAGCCTGAGGCCGTCCGGTTCAACCGCGACGCGAACCGGCACATCGCGTTCGGGCGGGGGCCGCATCGCTGCCTGGGCTCACACCTGGCTCGGCTGGAGCTGCGCATCGCCCTGCGCTAATGGCACGCCCGCATCCCCGACTACCGCGTTCCGGACGGCTTCCAGCCAGCCTTCACGACGACGATCCGCTCGCTTGTCGCACTCCCGCTCCAGCTCGACCCGTCCGCCTGAACCGGCGGCCCTGATCGTTACGACCCCAGCCGCGGGCCCCGCCCGGTCGTCGACCGCGGCGTCCCGCCAGCCGGTCCGGTCGGCGGTCGGCGGTCGGCGGTCGGGCATGCTGAGGGAATGCGTGAAGTGAGCATCGACGGCGACGTCATCCGGCTCGGCCAGTTCCTCAAGCTCGCCGACGTCGTCGAGGCGGGTTCGGAGGTCAAGGCGGTGCTGGCCAGCGGGAGCGTCAGCGTCAACGGCGAGGTCGAGACCCGCCGGGGCCGCCAGCTGCGGCCAGGCGACGAGGTGACGCTGCCCGGCGAGCAGCTGCGCGTCGGCTGATCCATCCCCGGCGTGACCTCGGCGCGACCTGCCCGGATCGGCTGGCGCGTCCCGTCGATGCCGGCCGTCAGGGCCCCGCGCCGCCGACAGACCCTCGCGGGCAACGGGCTCCACTGCCCGCCCGCTGCTCGCCTGCGCCCGCCCGCTGCCCGCCGGCTGTCCTGGTCCGCGCCCGTCGGCGGCGCCCGTTCCACCGGAGATCCCGCCGAAATTCACATTCCCGCCATTGGTGACACACGTCACCGATGGCCGGCCCGAATGTGAGCGGCGCAACCCTGCAGTCGCGATCTCGCGACACTTTTCGGCCGCATTGTGTTCCAGGACACGGGCGTCGGTCACATTTTTCACGGTTCCCTGCCGAGTGCGTCCGAGGTCACGTCGATCGGGCCCACAAGAACTCCGTGGTGCATGCACTATTAATTAGGGCGGCTGAGATTCGACCGCCTCATCACCTGCCCCTTCTCTGCACCCGGGAGCCCGCCGTGCTGAACGCCATCCATGCCGCCACTCACTCCAGCGGGTACGAGAAGCCGGCCACCCGTCGCTCGGACAACCCCTGGCACTTCGGTTCCGAGGAGACCTTCCTGTCCCTTGGCGCCACCACCGCGCAGCCGGAGCGGCGGACGGTCCGCACCCGCCTCGACCTGGCCGGCGAGGCTGTCGGGCAGCGGCGTCCCATCCGTCGCCGGGTCCTGCGCTGGGCGCACTCGCACAGCTGATCGAGGCCGTACCCATCGGCACCAGATCACCGCTGTGTGCACCACGGCCCCCTGGCTGTGGGCATGAGTACCGGCGGGAGAAACCATCAGCCGGGCATGTCGACAAACGGCCGGCGATGTAAGAAAGCGCTGGAGGAAGTCCTCCACAGAGGACAGCTGTTCATCCGGGAACTCATCGTGCAGCGTCCGAGAGTTCCCGGCGGCGTGACGCACCGGAACAGCGTTACGTAGGCAACCTACGATCGCCGACATCACCGCTCGTGCCTGAACACCTGGCCGGCGAAGAGACCCGGATACCGACGGGCATCAAGCAGAACAACCGGCCGCGGCTACGACGGCAGTGACGAGGCTGCCGCCCGCGATGGCGGCGGACTGATCTTCACGGTGGACAGCGTCAGCTGCGGATCCGTCAGGCCAGGACCGTCACCGCGGGCTGACGCGTCAACCGTGCCGGGCTGGCCGAGCGAGCTCGGGGCGATGCCGGTCGACCCGCTGCCGGCGGCGGGCGAGGAGCACGTCCGCGAGAGCGTCCGCGCGCTCCATGTCGTCGAGGGTCGCCCGCGATCGCCCGTCGACGGTGAGGATGGCGGCGAGCAGTTCGGCGGACAGTCTCGTCCGCGCCGCGACCCGGGCCACGCTCGGCGGCAGGCCGCTCGACGCCCGCGCGGACAGCGGGCGGGAATCATCGGCTACTCGCTGTGACGGAAACTGCTCGCCCGGCGCGACGGAGTCATCCTGGACGGTGCGAGGGCGTGGCCGGACTCCGAGGAGATCGAACATACATTCGATCCTGGTCGCGATAGATCATCCTGTCAAGTGCCGCGGCGCCGATCGGCCCGAATCGGTGCCGGCGCGGACGCTCGCCCCGACGACACGCCCGACACGTCACCCATCACCCACCGTCGGCACCACCTCGATGGCCGCCGACCACGGTTGGCGCAGCGGGCGCGAGGCCGCGGTAGGCCCGCCGCACGGTGGCGCGGCCCGCGTCGGCCGGTTGGCGATGGCACACGCCCGCCACCAGAGAGAACAGGCGGACTCAGGCCGGTTTACGGCGGTCGCTACCATCCTGACCTGTCCAGAGCGATCGCCACTGAAAGCGGGTTCCTGGTGGGCCGGCGGCTCCGCGAGCTGTTTATCCGGTTTACCGCTCACCGGACCCCGCCATCGCTCCCGTTTACCGTTGATAGGGACGTTTGTGTTTCGGGGTAGTTTGACACGAAAGTTAGGGATGGCGGCCACGATCCTCGTGGTCGCCGCGACCAGTTGCTCGGCCGGCGGGGGCGGGTCCAGTGCATCCAGTGCCTGCGGCGCTCCCGGCGTCACGCCTGATCAGGTCGAGATCGGATTCCTCGTCTCCGATTCGGGTGCGGGTAGCGCCGCGTATGCTTCGGCCCGGGCCGGGATCGACGCCAGGATCGGCCTCGCCAATGACGAAGGCGGAATACACGGCCGCCTGATCACCTACGACTGGCGTGACGACCAGAACTCCCCGTCGCAGAACGCTCATGTCACCGATGACCTGCTCCGGAGTAAGCCCGTCTTCGGCCTCGTGGCGGCCACCTCCGCGATCAGTGGTTCGCTGGAAAACCTTTCCCAGCAGGGGATCCCCGTCGTCGGCCTCGGCCGGACGGACTGGGCCAAGTACCAGAACTTCTTCTCCTACCAGTACGAGCCGTCGCGGGAGACCATCGGTCGCTACATCCAGAGCGGCGGCGGCTCGAAGGTCGCCTTCGTGACCTCGGGGGCGACCACCTTCACGTTGGATATCCTCGCGCGCTACAAGGCCTCCTTCGAGGCACTCGGGCTCGCCACTACCGAGCCGATCTCCTACTCGCGCAGCACGGACAGCCCGGCCGCCGTGGCCCAGAAGCTGGCCGCGACAGGGGCCAACGCCCTGGTCGGCTTCACCGCCCCGCAGGATCTCGCCGCCATCATGCAGGCCGTGCGCGCCGCGCAGCTGAGTTTCGCCACGAGCGTCTCGCTCACGGGGTACGACCGGACCATCCTGCCGACTCTGGGCCAGAGCCTGGCGGGAGTCTCGTTCACCGTGTACTTTCGGCCCTTCGAGGCGGGCGGGCCGGCGATCGAACGCTACCGCAGCGCGATGACACGCTTCGCCCCGCAGACCACCATTCCAGAACAGCAGTTCGCGATGTACGCCTATATCTATACCGACCTGTTCCTGCGTGGGCTTGAGCTGGCCGGTGACTGCCCCACCCGCGAGGGCTTCATCAGCGCCCTGCGCGGCGTGACCGACTATGACGCGGGCGGGCTGATCCAGCCGGTCGACATCGGAAATAACGCCAGCCAGCCGCTCGACTGCTACGCGTTCGTCCAGATGAACCCGGCGGGTAACGCGTTCCAGGTCGTCCGAGAGCATCTCTGTGCCGACGGAACAGGCACCTGACAAGGACGGCACCGCTCCGGGCCGGCCCGTGGGCGTGAGCGGGCCGGCCACCAGCAGCGCGGGCCGGCGGTCAGCGGCCGGGTGGGAAAGCCGGCGGGTGCCCTGAGAATCACGAGGAATGGTTCGCGGCCACCGCACGCGGCATGACCTCGACATTGGCGGGCGCCGCGAACATCGCCGCGATCTCGGCCTGGTATTTCGCCGCGATCTGATCGCGGCGGAGTTTCGCGGTGGGCGTGAGCTCGTCGGAGTCGAGCGGCCACTCGTGGCGCAGCACGTGAAACCGCCGGACCTTCTCCTGGCGCACGAGCAGGTCGTTGGCCCGGGCGATCTGCCGCCCGACCTCGGCCAGCACCCGCGGATCGGCCGCGAGCTCGTCGACGTGCGTGAACGGGATCCCGTTCACGCCGGCCCAGACCGCGGCGGCCTGGGGGTCCAGGACGACGAGAGCACCCAGCGCCGGCTGGCCGTCGCCGAGCACGCACACCTGCCCCACCAGCAGCTGCGCCACGAGCGCGAACTCGACCGCCACAGGTGAGACGTTCTCGCCTCCGGCGGTGATGATGAGCTCCTTCTTACGTCCCCGCAGCCGGACGTAGCCGTCGTCGATGGTGGCCAGGTCACCGGTGCGCACCCAGCCCTCCGCGTCGACGGCGGCGGCGGTCTGCTCGGGGTCGTCCAGGTAACTTCGGAAGGCGCTGCCGGCGCGGAAGTGCAGCTCGCCGTCCGGCGCGACGCGCAGCTCGACGCCGGGCATCGGGCGGCCGACGCTGCCGAGGCGGTAGGCGAACGGGTCGACCGTGAGCATGCCGGTCGACTCGCTCAACCCGTAGCCCTCGAACATCGGCACGCCGAGGCCGATCCACGCCGCGGTGAGCTGGGGGTTCGCGGGCGCGGCCCCGATCGCCCCGGTCAGCAGGTCGCCGAGCCCGAGGCGGGCGCGCAGCTCCCGGGTGGCGGGCCGCAGCTCCTCCCGTTCCCGGGCGAGCCGGGGTGGCACATCCCCGCCGGTGAGCTCGAGCAGCGCCGCCTCCTCGCCGACCCGCATGGCGCGGGTGAGCCGCGTCGCGCGGGCCGGGTCGTCCATGGCGCCGATCCACTCCCGCAGGGAGATCAGGTATTTCTCCCACAGCCGCGGCGGCGCGAAGAAGAGGTGCGGCGGCCGGTCGATCAGCACCGATTCGACGTCCGCCGGGTTCGGGCAGGTGATGTCCTCCAGGCCCGCGTAGACGTGGAAGTACTGCGCGTAGAACCGGGTCGCGATGTGTGCCACCGGCAGGTAACTGACCCAGCGGGCACCGGTCAGGTCACGGTCGAGCCGGCGCAGATAGCTCTCACACTGCCAGATCACCGCCCTGTGATCCAGCATGACGCCCTTTGGGACGCCGGTCGTCCCCGAGGTGTAGATCACGGTGCACGGGTCGTCGGGGCCGGCGGTCGCGGCCCGCGCCTCGAGGTCGACCGGGTCGGCCGCGAGCAGGTCGTCCCAGCGGAGCACACCCGGCGGCACGTCACCGGCGGCCCCGCCGCCGAGGTTCTCGCCGCCGGCGGCCTCACCGCCGGTATCGCCGCCGCCGGTGTCGCCGCCGCCGGTGGGAGCCGGATCGATGACGACGACGTGCCGCAGGTCGGGCAGCTCGGCGCGCACGGCCAGCACCCGGGCAAGCAGCTCGCGTCCCTCGACGACGACGAGGCTGGCCCGGCAGTGCGCGGCGAGGTAACGCACCCGCTCCGCCGGCGACGAATTGTAGATCGAGATCGGGCAGCCGCCGAGCAGGAGCACGGCGGAGTCGATGACGTGGAACTCCGGCCGCGGGTGCGTCATCAGCAGCGCCCGGTCACCGCGGCCGAACCCGAGACGCTCCAGCGCGCCGGCCATCCGCGCGACCTGCGCGCCGTACTGGCGCCACGTCCACGCCTGCCACTCGCCGTCGCGCATCCAGTGGATGCTCACCGCGTCCGGGCGGGAGCGGCACTGGCGGGCCAACAGCGTGGGGACGGTCAGGCCGGCGACCGCGGCCCGGATGTCCGCCGCCTCGTCTGCCGAGCCGACCACCTCGAAGGATGTCGTCGTGTCAGCCGCCATGTGGCACCCGCTCCCCTCGGTATGCACCCTTGCTCATGGCCCCGGTGACATCGTCAGGTCGCCGTTCGGCCGACCATTGTTCGCGCCGCTGCCGGCGACCGCACGTTCGACGAAGAGCCACCCGCCGCCAGCAGTAGCAGGAGTGCCGGGGCCGACCAGAGCCCTGCCCGCTTCAACCCCGTGTTCCTCCTGGACGTCGACGCCCAACCGCCCGAAGGAAAACAGATCTCCCCACCCTTGTCAATGAACGCTCACAAACCTGGAACGCCAATTTGATGCAGTCAGGGTTCTTCTGGCGGTACGCCCGGATTACGATGCTTTCTTCCCCTCAATCCGATAGGCTGCGCGGGTCTCCGCCCTGCCGGCCGGCGCCACCGAACAGCATGCCGGTCCCGGCCGGGGCAGCACGACCGGAGGCCGGGCCGCCCCGGCCCTCCGTCCGACGACAGGGCCCTGGACCAGGGCACGAAGCGCCGCCGGCGCCGGCGGACACCCCTTGACGAGCCGCCCGGTCCGGTAGGTGACTTCTTCTCCCCGCCGCCGCGCACACCGATACCGAAACCGATTCCCGGCGGTCACCGCGGCGGGGAACGTCAGCGCGACAGCCATCGTCGGACGCATTTCGCAACCGCACTGTTCGGCTGCATTTCGCGACCGCATGACGGAATTTCTCGACCGCCTTGAACGGCAGGTCTCACCGATTCGTCGGCAGCCATCCGGAAACGTGTCCCGCCCGCTTCTCGACCGTTCCTCCCCTCGCAAGGATGTCAGCGTGACATCATCCACGGATCATTCGGACGCAGACCCGCTCCGGCCCGTCGAGAGCTTCTTCCGGGCCATCAGCACAAAGGACGTCGACGGGCTCAGGGCCTGCCTCGACCCGCCTTCGAGATGATCGTCCCGCAACAGCCGGCCCGTGGCTTCCGGGGGCGTGACCAGGAGATCGCCACCCTGAACACCCTGTTCGAGACGCACCCCGGCTCCGCCGTCGAGATCCATCGGACGGCGGTCAACGGGAACGCGGTGTGGACCGAGACGACCGCGACCGCGGCCGCCACGGGGATGGAGATGGCGGCGGTCGTCATCTGGACCGTCGACCCGGCCGGCACCACGATCTCCAGCGGCCGCTACTACTCGGAGGCCGTCCGGCGGGAGGGCCCGGGGATCACCGGGTTCATCCGCGGTCTCGGCCGGCCCTCGTAGGTGCCCCGGCGGCAGCGCGGCACGCAATTCCCGAGGTCAGACAATCCCGACACGCTTAACCTGATGGAAACCCTGCGCGCGGCTGAATCGGGGCATCTGAAACACCGGTCCGGGGCAGCGGCGGCGCCCCGGACACCATCGCGGAACTCCTGGCAGAATTTGCTGGAACCGTTCGCGCACGCGGACTGGAACCGGCGCCACGCGAGTGGCGCCACACGGCGGATCGCCGGGCCGGCGAACCGCCGGTCCGCGCGGCGGGAGGAGGTGGGCGGTGACCGGGGCCGAGCGGGCCGACGCCGCCCGTAATCGCGCGGCGATCCTGGCCGCGGCGGCGGACCTGTTCGACCGCGAGGGGGCCGAGGAGGTGTCGATGAACGACATCGCCGAGGCCGCCGGGGTCGGCAAGGGCACCGTCTTCCGAAGGTTCGGCGACCGCACCACCCTGGTCGAGGCCGTCCTGCAGCCCCGGGCGAACACGCTGAGCCAGCGCGTCGAGCACGGGCCGGCGCCGCTCGGCCCCGGTGGCAGCCCGACCGAGGCGCTGAGCGCCTACCTCGACGCCCTGCTCGACTTCGTGGTGGCCAACCGGACCCTCATCCGGGCACTCGAGCACCGTGGGCCGAACGCCTACTACTCGAACTCGTCCAGCCGGTACTGGATCGCCGAGCTCGCCCGGCGCCTCGCGGCCGTGCGGCCCGGGGAGGACACCGACTATCTGGCGCACGTCCTGTTCACCGCGCTGCGTGCCGACGTCGTCGACTACCTCGTCGCGGCCCGCCAGATGCCCCTCGATCGCGTCCGCGCCGGTCTCCACAACCTGGCCGGAGTGTGACGGGCTCGCGCCGGGCCTGCTGCTCGCCTGGTTCGACCGCTGGGTGATGGATCTGCCGGACACCCCCGTGCCGGACCGCCCGACGTTCGTGAGCTTCGAGGGTCCCGAAGGCACCGGTGCCGGCTGGCGTGAGGTCTCGAACTACGACCCGGCCGCCCACGGCCGCACCGGGACGCTGCTCCTGGGCAAGGACGGCGTCCTCACCGACGCCGGTGACCGCCGGGGAGCCCACCGCCTTCGAGATCGGCATCCGGCCGGTCCACCACCGCTTCGCCGTCGGCCACCGCATCGGTGTCCGGGTCTCCGGCGGCGCCGCCGACGTCCTCACTCCCAACGCGAGCCCGGTCGACGTGACCGTCAGCACCGGCCCTGGAACCTCCACCCTGGTCATCCCTACCGTGCCCGAGTAGGACGGTCTCCGCGGCGGGCGCGCCGGCCGCGGTCGCGGGCGCGCCAGCCGCCGTGACGGGCGTGGTGGCCGCGCCCGCGGCGGTGGCCGGCACCGCCGCGGGTGGGCGCATGGTGGGGGCGGCGTCGGCGTCCCGAACGCGCAGCGCGGCGAGGAGCCCGAGGGCGGCCAGTGCCGCGGCGACTGCGAACGCCCACCGGAAGGAGCCGGTGTCGCCGACGACCGACCCGCCGCCGGGCCCCGTGGCGGCGGGTCGCGCCAGGCTGAGCGCGGTGGAGACCAGCGCGACCCCGAGCGCGGAGGCGAGCTGGCGCTGCGCGTTGAACAGCGCGGAGGCATGGCCCGTCCGCTGCGGGGAGATGGTGGCAAAGGCCGCGGTCTGGGCCGGCATCATCACGAAGCCGATACCGAAGCCGACCCCGAACAGCAGCGCGCGCAACGGCCAGAGGGATCCGGCCGAGTCGAGAAAGCCGAGGGCGAGCATCGAGGCGGCCGCGAAGACCAGGCCGCCGGCCATCAGCCGGCGCGGCCCGATCCTCGGGTAGAGGCGCCCGGCGATCTGGGTGGCGGTCAGCACACCCAGGGCCTCGGGGAAGACGACGAGCCCGGACGTCGTCGCGCTGGCGCCCCGCACCGTCTGCATGAGCAGCGGGACGAGGAACAGCACGCCCATGAACGCCATGAACGCGATCGACAGGGTCAGGCTGACGGTGCGGAACAGGTCGTTGCCGAGTAGCCGCAGGGCCAGCAGCGGCTGGGTGCGGCGCAGCTCCCACCACACGGTGGCCCCGGTCGCCAGGAGCCCGACCCCGGCGGCCGTGAGGGTCCCGGCCGAGCGCCAGCCGTGGTTCGGCCCGACGGACAGCGCGTAGAGGACGAGGGCGAAGCCACTCGCCGAGAGCACGAAGCCCAGCGCGTCGAAGCGGCCGGCACCCGGCACCCGGGAGCCGGTCAGGAACGCCAGGCCGAAGCCGAACGCGGCGATCCCGATCGGCACGTTGACCAGGAACACCCAGTGCCAGGACGCCTGGTCGGTCAGCACCCCGCCGAGGATCGGGCCGGCGGCCGGCGCGACGACGGTGGGCACGATGAGAATCCGGGCCGCCCGGGCCCGTTCCGCCGGTGGGTAGACCCGGTAGAGCATCGCCATGCCCACCGGGGTGAGCAGGCCACCGCCGACGCCCTGCAGCACCCGGAAGACCACCAGCGCGGTGAGGCTGCCGGCAAGCCCGCACAGGGCGGAGGCCGCCGTGAACACGCCCAGCGCGGCGAGGAACACCGGCCGGCTGCCGAACCTGTCCGCGAGCCAGCCCGACGCGGGGATGGAGACGGCCAGGCTGACCAGGTAGGCGATCACGACCTCGTCGATCGACCCGGAGCTCACGCCCAGGTCGGCGGCGATGGAGGGAAGTGCCACGTTGACGATCGTGGTGTCCATGATCGTGATGAACATCGTCGCGACGAAGAGGGTGGCGACGACGACGCGTTGGCTCGGGCGGCGGTCGAGGGGGACGTCCATGCCGACTCCTTCTGTCCCGCCGCGGCCGAGGTGGGACAGGGCTCCGGCGTCAGACGTCACGGGCCGGCATCATCCGGCCCTCATAGTGAGGCAACCTCACTATGAGGGTGTACGGGAGAGTCGTCAACCGAGGCGGCGGGTGGGGCCGCTCACCACCACCCGCCGCCCGAGGGCTCAGTTCCCCTGGCCGTTGGCGCAGAGTCGCTCGCGCACCACCTGGAACGCGTCACCGGCCGGATTGACCTGGACGAACGCGGCGCACTGAAGCGGGGTGGTCGCGTTGGTGCGCAGGTCGGTCGCCTCGATGAGCCCGCCGGCGTCGTAGTCGGTCACGTTCCGCAGCGCGCTGATGAAGCCCTCGCGGGTCGGGCAGTCGCCGGCCAGCTCAAGTCCGCGCAGGAACATGTCCGCGTAGATGTATCCGTACACGGCGAACTTCTCTTCGGGCTGGACGGCCTGCGGCGCGAAACGGGTCATCGCGTCGCGGTAGCGGTCGATGGCCGGCCCGCCCGCCTCGAACGGGTGGAAATAGACCGGGAAGGAGACCCCGCGCAGCGCCGGCCCCGTCGAGGCGAGCACGCCGCGGTCGTACCCGCTGGTCGAGACGGTCGAAGTGAGAGCCAGGTTCGCCTGGCGGGTGGCCTGCACGATGGCGGCCAGGTCGTCCACGGTGGTGAAGCCCATGAGCGCGTTCGCGCCGCTGCCGGCGATCTGCTGGGCCACCCGCGCCGGGCTGTCGACGCTGGCCGCGAAGGGAATCAGCGGGGCCACCTGCAGACCGACGGCCTCGAACGCGCTGCGGTACCGCCCGGCGACCTCCTCGGTGAACGCCGACCCCCCGGTGCTCACCATGGCGACCTTCGTTCCGCCGTTGGCCTGGAAGTACCGGCCGATCGTCTCCGGCGCCGCGTCGTACAGGTGCGCGAAGACATTCGGGTACTTGGCGTAGGAGGGCTGGGTGAGACCGACGTACGGAACTCCCTCTTTTTCGAGGCTGTCGAGGGAGCCACCGATCGAGGAGGTCACTCCCACCAGGCCGAAGGTGGAGCTGCTGAGATCCTGGGTCACCCGCACGGTCGTGGCCGGGGAGGCTCCGTCGTCCCGCCAGTCGTAGGTGACGCGGCGGCCGTTGACCCCGCCCGCCTCGTTGGCCAGCCCGATCCTGGCATCAACCCCCAGGCGGGCCGACGAGAGCGCCTCGCTGCCCGTGCCCGTGTCGGAGAAGATGAAGCCGAACTTGACCTGGTCGGCCGTGACTCCGGGACTGTCGCAGGGGCCGTTTGCCCCGGCTCCTGCTCCCGATGTCGAGCACCCTGTCAGGGCACCCACGACGATCGCGGCTACCAGGGATAACGGTCCGACCACTCCAGCCTTACGCATACAGATTCCCCCTATGAGCGCGCGGACGAACGCACGCGGCGATGTCGTGGCCGCGGCAGGCCTTCCCTCACCGGGCCGCCCACGGCACCCAACCCTCGTGCCTAAGCATTTCATTAGCGAAGTTTGAGGATCGTAGCCGCTACTCCCAGGACGCCAAATATGGACCCTGACCTGCACAGACATCGTCACGCAAAGCACAGTTCGCAGCCCTGGGCCAGCGTCGGCGCGATGTGCACACAAGGTGCTTCCGGCCGTGCCGAACCATCCCCAATCAGTCCGAAACGGTCGGAAACAATCACGATCACAAGGCGTCGATCTCGCGCCTGGTAACGGGACGACTACCGGTCACCTGACACCGCCGTCCGTCTGGCCTGCCCCGGGTCTCGTGACGCGACTCGGGCCGACCGCGGTTCAGGGAACCTGTCAGCGGCCGGAGCTCGCCGTCGCGGCCTGCTCCCAGATCTGGCGGGACACCGCCTGCGGATCGGCCGCGAGGCGGGACGGCACGTCCCAGATGCGGGTGATCGCCTTGCCCGCCCGGTAGACCGGCCATCCGGGGTCGCCGGTCGCGGCGAACGAGATCCAGGCCGAGCGCATCTGCTCCGACAGGTCGACGACCCCGGCCGGGACGGGATTGCCGAGCAGCATCGACGACATCGTCCCGACGAAGTTGCCGAACGTGAGTGGGGTGTCGATGCCGTGGCAGGCGCCGAGCGCGCCCGCGAAGGCGGGGCTCTGCCAGGCGAACTCGTAGCAGTAGGCGCGGCCGGGATGGTTGCCGACGCACCACAGCGAGGGCATCCGGAAGGCGCCGTCGGAGAGGATCATCGCGTTCAGGTCGGCATCGGACAGATCCGGGTGGGCCGCCCGGTAGGCACCGGCCGCCGAGGGCGGCAGGCCGACCGTCACCGCGGTCGCCGCCGGATCGGCGTCCGCCACGCCCGCCGCGATGGCGAACAGCCGGTACTCGTCACGGGTGGAGCCGGCCACGAGATCGACCTCGCCGCGCAGCCGCCCCCACGGCAGACCGGGGACGAGCTCCCCACCCAGGATCGGCCCGTACGGCGTGATCTGGCCTTCCTCATGCTGAACCGCGTGGATGGCCTCGGGGCGCACGGCTGCCAGGTCGCTGACGGTGGCGCGCACCCCGAGGGCCGCGGCGATGCGCTCGGAGGTCGCCCGGGCGTGCTCCGGGGTGAGGAAGCCACCGGCGACGCTCTGGGCGATCGCGCGGTTGAACAGCCCCCGCCCCTCGTCCGCCGCCACCAGCACGGCCACCGAGGTACCACCCGCGGACTGGCCCATGATCGTCACATTGTCAGGGTCGCCGCCGAACTGCGCGATGTTGTCCCGCACCCAGTGCAGCGCGGCCAGCTGGTCGAGCAGGCCGCGGTTGAGCGGCGCGTCGGGCAGCCAGCCGAACCCCTCGAAGCCGACCCGGTAGTTCACGGTCACCACGACCGCTCCCCCGCGGGCGAGCGTCGCGCCGTCGTACTCGGGCTGGCTGGCGGAGCCGATCAGGAACGCGCCGCCGTAGAACCACACCAGCACCGGAAGACCACGCCCGGTGGGATCGGGCGTCCACACGTTCACGCTCAGGCAGTCGGTGCCGTCACCGGGATGCCACAGCGACTCCAACCCTCCCATCCACGAGGTCTGCGGCGGGCTGGGGCTGAACCTGGTGGCGTCCAGGGTGCCCGTCCACCGCTCGGGTAAGCGGGGGGCGGCGAAGCGGGCGGGGCCGTCCAGCGGGGCGGCGTAGGGGATCCCACTGAATACCGCGATGCCGTCGAGATAGTCGCCCCGGACGTGACCGGCCGCCAGGTGCCTTACAAGGTTCATGTGAAGCCCCCCAGGACGTAGCAGGTGCTCCCGGGAGGTAGCTGTTCCACCCGGGACATCGGAAGTCTCGCGCGTGACCTGCACCTTTGCGCCCATTGCCCTGGTGTCAGCGCAATCGGCCGGTACCAAATATGGGCAAACAGCATGAAAAGCTCAGCCGACAGCGGAGATAACAACCCCTCCGCGCGAGGTGTGACCAAGAACCCACCGGTCGTACACGGACATCGCGTCGATGTGCGTGATACACATAGTTGTACTGTACAGCTAATCTTGGGGTGCACATGGACGCCAGCGAAGTCTCGAACGGAGCGAGTCCGGGCCCCGGCCCGGACCCCGGCCCGGACTCCGGAGCCGGGACGGACGCTCCGTCACGAGCCAGCGCCATCGTCGCCGTCCTGGCCGCGGTCGGCGTCCTGGTCTCGCTCATGCAGACGCTGATGGTGCCGCTGATCCCGGTACTGCCGAAGCTCCTGCACTCCAACGCGAGCGACGCGTCCTGGGCCATCACGGCGACCCTGCTCACCGGAGCCGTCGCGAACCCGGTCTTCGGCCGGCTCGGCGACCTGTTCGGCAAGCGGCGGATGCTCCTGCTCTCCGGCTACATCCTCGTGGCGGGCTCGCTGGTCTGTGCCCTGACCGACTCCCTGGTGCCGATCGTGGCGGGGCGGGCCCTGCAGGGCCTCGGTCTGGCGATCATCCCGCTGGGCATCAGCATCATGCGTGACCTTCTCCCGCCGAAGCGGCTGATCCCGGCCATGGCCCTGATGAGCTCGTCGCTCGGCATCGGCGGCGCGCTGGGACTGCCGATCGCGGCGATCGTCGCGCAGAACCTCGACTGGCATGTGCTGTTCTGGGGTTCGGCCATCGCCACCCTGATCCTCATGGCGCTGGTCACGGTCGTGGTCCCCGAGTCCCCCGTCCGGGGTTCCGGCAGCTTCGACCTGCCCGGAGCGGTGGCCCTCTCCGCGGGCCTCGTCGCGCTGCTGCTCGCCGTGTCGAAGGGGAGCAGCTGGGGCTGGTCCAGCGCCACCACCCTGGGGCTGTTCGGAGCCGCGGTCGCCGTCCTGCTGGCCTGGGGCCGGTGGGAGACGCGCACGAAGGCCCCGCTGGTCGACCTGCGCACCTCGGCCCGGCGCCCGGTGCTCCTGACGAACCTGTCCTCCACCGTGCTGGGCTTCGCGATGTACGCGATGTCGCTGATCTGCCCGCAGATCATGCAGCTACCCAGGGCCACCGGGCACGGCCTCGGCCAGTCACTGCTCGCCACCGGCCTGTGGATGGCGCCGGCGGGGCTGATGATGATGGTCGTCTCGCCCTTCGCCGGACGCCTGATCACCACCCGCGGGCCGAAGGCCGCCCTCCTCTCCGGCACAGCTGTGATGACCGTCGGATACGTCGCCGCGCTCGGGCTGATGGGCAGCCCCGTGGGCGTCCTGGTCATCGCCTGTTCGATCAGCGGCGGCGTGGGGCTCGCCTACGCGGCGATGCCAACCCTGATCATGGCCTCGGTGCCCGCTTCCGAGGGCGCCGCCGCCAACGGCCTCAACACCCTGATGCGCTCCATCGGGACGTCGACGGCCAGTGCCGTGATCGGCGTCGTGCTGGCGAACATGACCATCTCCTTCGGGACGACGCAGGTCCCGTCACTGACCGGCCTGCGCGTCGGCTTCCTGATCGGCGCCGGCGCCGCACTGGTGGCCTTCCTGGTAGCCCTCGCCATCCCGGCCCGCAAGTCGGCCGCACCCACCTCCGTCGTTCCCGACCAGCGCAGCCCGCACGACCGGCCGACCGGGGCCGCTGGGGCCGCCGCCGGTTCCGTGGCGGAGGGCACCGCGGGCGCCGCAGCGACGGACGCGGTCGAGGCAAGGGCCTGAGCGACCGCCCCGGCCCATACCCGGCGGAGCCCCGCGCTGACGGGGCCCCGCAGCCGGCACGAGCACGGCGACGCCCCAAGCCCCGGGATGCGGGACCTGGGCATCTCGGGTCCCACTGCCCGGAGACGTGTGGCTGCCAACCCGCCGTGGAAAGCTCCACGGGCTCCGGCCTGGGCCGCCAACGTTGGCCAGAAGGCCGAACCTTTCCCTGGCTGCACCAGTCTCGCCAGCTCCGCACCCAGTGGGAACGCCGGGTCGACATCCACCGGGCGTTTCTCGGCCCCGCCTGCCCGATCATCTGCCTGCGCAAACTCCAAGCATCATTCGGAACGGGTTTAAGACCGTGTCTGCGGGCGCGGACCGCGTCGTTCACCACGACCTCCTGGATCCGGCATGACTCCACCGACGACCGCTGGCGGCTTCCTCGGGTCTGGTACCGCTGCCGTGTCAAACCCGTTCCCGCTCGGATCACCCACTGACCGTCCGCGAAATCGGCACCGGTGATCCTTGACAACCATCCTGCGCCAGACAATCGCCAGGACATCTGGGGTGACCCGATCACCGCCCTGCCTCGACCCGACCCACCTCGCTTATCATCATCAATCGGGTACATCGGGCGGATGTTTGAGGGGTGGCCGTGCCAGGAGATTCGCCGCTTCCCTCCCAGCTAAGCCTGCGTGGTGACGGTGGATTTGACCGATCCCGGCGCGGGCGTTTCCGTGGTGGGCGGTTCGGCGCCGTGCTCACGGCCGCGCTTTCCGCCGCAGTGCTGCTGTTCAGTGTGGGTGGCTGGTCGCTGTACGCCTACGCCAACGGCAACGTCACGCACGTCGACCTTGACCTGGGTGACGATCGTCCGGCCGCGGACCATGATGTCGAGAACTATCTGCTCGTCGGCACGGACAGCCGCGCGGGCACCGGCGACGAGTACGGCGGCTCCTCGCTCGTCGCCGGCCAGCGCTCTGACACCACGATGCTGATCCACGTGGCCGAGGACGGGGCCACCACGATGGTCTCGTTCCCGCGCGACACCCTCGTCGTCATTCCCGAGTACACCGACGCGGCCGGCAAGGTGCACAAGAAGCATCGGGGCAGGTTCAACTCGGCGATCACCGACGGCGGCCCGTCGCTGCTGGTGAAGATGATCGAGAGCCTGACCGGGATGCGGGTCGACCACTACGTGTCGGTCGACCTCGCGGGCTTCAAACAGATCACCGACGCGATCGGCGGCGTCGACGTCTGCGTGCTGCCCTCGGACTTCAAGGACCACTTCCAGGACGACAACAAGCGGTGGCGGGTGAGCACCAACACCAACGACACGATGAGCGGCTGGTCCGGCGGCCCGGGTACCCTGCACGTCAACGGCGAGCAGGCACTCGCGTTCGTCCGGCAGCGGCATGGCTTCATGCAGGGCGACATCGCCCGGATCAACCGCCAGCAGCAGTTCCTCGGCGCCGTGCTCCGCAAGGCCACCAGCGGCGACGTCCTGACAAACCCACTCAAGTCGTCGGCGCTGCTCCGGGCCGCGACCGGCGCGGTCACCCTCGGTAACACCACACTCGACGAGCTCATGGCCCTCGGACTGTCGATGAAGGGCATGGCGGCCGGCACGATGCACGTCGAGACCCTGCCGACCCGCGCGCCCGGCCTCGCCGACGGCGGAAACCCGAACAACGGAACGCTGCCCGGCTTCGGCGCGGTGCAGCTCTACGACCCGGTCGACCTCGCGAAAATCGTCATGCCGCTGGGCGGCCAGGTCGACGGCGTCACCCTCGAGGACACGACCGCCTCGGCCACGCCCGGCCCGGTGACCGTCCCGCCCGCGCAGGTCGCTGTCGCCGTCTACAACGGCTCCGGCACGTCCGGCCTGGCGGCGAAGGTGACCACGGCGCTGGTGCGGGAGGGGTTCCAGGCAACCAGCGCCGGCAACGCCGACCCCCGCGCGGCGTCACAGGTGCGCTACGGCCCCGGCCAGGAGCAGGCCGCGTGGACGGTGCAGGCGGCGGTACCCGGCTCGATCGCCCGCGCCGACTCGACCATCACCGGGATCCACCTCATCCTCGGCAGCGGGTACACCGGCGTCGTCGCCCCGGCGATGGCGGGTGCCACACCCGCCGCCGGCACGACGCCCGCAGCCCCGGCGGCCGCCGCACCGCAGGGGCCGCCGCCACCGCCCTGCACGCTGTGAAAACCACCCGATCTGAGGCGGGACCTTCCCGAGCGGTCCGGGAGACGTCTGGCCGGCGCCACCAACATCGCCGGACGAGTGGTGAGGTGCGTTCCGCTGACCAGGACATCCAAGGGTGCTTATGCTCTGAGCTGAATATTGATTAACGACTATGTATGGCGGTGGCTGCATGGACGCGGAGTCTGGCCCGGGCAGGGCATGGGCACGCTTCGGTGGCGGGCGCTGTCTCGCCCCGACACTCGGGCGGTGCACCCCGGTGTTCGGACGGCTCACCCCGGCCCTTACACGGGCGGCGTCATGACCCGGCGGCCGCTTGCGGGACTGCAGGTCGTGGAATGTGCGAGCTTCGTCGCCGGGCCCACCGGCGGGATGACGCTCGCGCAGCTCGGGGCCGACGTGATCCGGGTCGACCCGATCGGCGGCGGCAGCGACTACCAGCGCTGGCCGGTGGCACCCACCGGCGAGAGCTACTACTGGACGTCCCTCAACAAGGGGAAGCGGTCCGTCGCGGTCGACCTGCGTTCCGGCGCGGGCAAGGAGCTGGTCACAGCTTTGATCACCGCGCCGGGGCCGGATCGCGGTGTCCTCGTCGACAACGTCGTCGGGCGGCGCTGGATGTCCTACGACGCCCTGACCGCCCGCCGGCCGGACCTGATCCACGTTCGCGTCCAGGGCTATCCGGACGGGCGGCCCGCCGTCGACTACACGGTCAACGCCGAGGTCGGCCTGCCGGGAATCACCGGGCGGGAGGAGGGCGGCGCTCCGGTCAACCACGTGCTGCCGGCCTGGGATTTCATCACCGGGCTGACCGTGTCGACGGCGGTTCTCGCCGCGTTGCGCGACCGCGACCGCACCGGGGCCGGCGCGTTCGTCGAGCTGGCGCTGGCAGACGTCGCGCTCAGCGGTGTGGCGAATCTCGGCTGGCTGTCGGAGGCCGCGGCCCGCGGGACCGAGCGGCCCAGGCATGGCAACCACGTCTACGGCAGTTTCGGCGTCGATTTCACCTGCAGCGACGGCAACCGGGTGATGGTGGTGGCGCTCACCGAGGGCCAGTGGGCGGCGCTGTGCTCGGTGACCAAGACCGGCGAGGTGTTCGCCGCCCTCGAAACGGCGCTGGACGCCGACCTGGCCCACGAGGCCGACCGGTACCGGCTACGCGAGACCATCGCCGCGGTGCTGCGTCCCTGGTTCGCCGCCCGCGACTACCAGCAGGTCAGCAACGAGCTCGACGCCGCCCGCGTGCTGTGGGGCCGGTACCGGGGCATGTCCGACGTCGTCGCAGCGCACGCCGCGGACCCGATCCCGCTGCTCGCGGAGGTCCGGTTGCCGGCTCACGAGCCGTCCTCGGGAACCGTCACGGCGATCACGGCGCGCTCGCCGATGCGCTGGGACGGCGAGTACGGCGCGCCCGGTGAGGCACCGCGCCTCGCCCAGGACACCGCGCCCGTCCTGGGCGAGATACTCGGCCTGACGGATGCCGAGATCGGCCGGCTGATCGACACCGGCGTGATCGCGAGTGAGACGACGGGACGGGCGGGATGACGATCGGATCGGTCGCCGAGGGGCCCTACTTCGACGAGCTGGCCGTCGGGCAGCGGTTCCGCTCCGCGCCGGGGGTCACGCTGACCGCCGGCCTCGCGGACGTCCACCGCTCGATCGTCGGCGGCCGGCTCGCCCTGGCCCTCGACACCGCACTGTGCGCCGAGGTGACCGGCGCCGCGGCGCTCGCCCCGCCGAACGTCGTCTGGGACGTCGCCATCGGGCAGTCCACGGTGGTCACCCATCACGTGAAGGCCAACCTGTTCTACCGCGGGCTGGTCTTCCGCCGGGCGCCCGAGATCGGCGACACGCTGCGGACGTCCACCGAGGTCGTCGCACTGCGGCAGAACAGCGTCCGGCCCGGGCGCCGGCCGACCGGGCTGGCGGTGCTGCGCATCACCACCGTCGACCAGCTCGACCGGCCCGTCCTGGACTTCTGGCGGTGCGCGATGCTCCCGCTGCGCGACCCCGACCGGACCACCGGGCACCGCGACGACATCGAGGCCATCGGGACCGTCGAGACGGCCGGGACGGCGGAGCTCGGGGCCGTCGTCGAGGGCTGGGACCTCGAGCGTTTCGCGGCCGCGACCGAGGGCGCGGGCTTCGCCGATCTCAAGGTCGGGCAGAGCTGGCGGGTCGGCGGCGGCGACGTCGTGTCCAGCGCGCCCGAGCTGGCCCGGCTCACTCTGAACATCGCCCAGGTGCACCACGACACCCGGGCCGGCGGCGGGCGGCGGCTGGTCTACGGCGGTCACACCATCGGCCTCGCGTTCGCCCAGGTCACGCGGGCACTGCCGCGGCTGGTCACCGTCACCGGCTGGCACGGCTGCGACCACGTCGGGCCGGTGTACGAGGGCGACACCCTGCGCAGCGACATCACGGTGGAGGACCTCACCCCGCTCGCCGCGGGCGGCGGCCTGGTCAGCCTGCGCTCGCGGGTACGCGCCGACGGCGGCCCCGGCCAGGAACCCGACCGGGACGTCCTCGACTGGCGCTTCGTCGCGGTCCTGCCCTGATCGACGCGCCGGCCGCTCCGGCGCGGTCATGAGGGCCCGCCCGCCGGGGTGGCAGGTGTCTCGATCGGGCAGTCATCAAGGATGGTCATGCAGTAGCTGGCGCGGCTGACCTTCCAGCCGCCCGCCGTGTGGATGACCTTGCCGCTCGTGGAGTACGAGCGGGGCTCGTCCCACTGCCCGGTGAACGGCCTCAGGATGGTTGGGTCGGTGAAGTTCAGCGTGAACGAGGCCACGGCGTGCTCCGGGTCCCGCAGCACCACGTCCTGCACGGTCACCCGCAGGGTGTGTGCCAACCCGGGATGGTTTGCGAGGAAGCGACTCCTGGTCTCGGCGAGGCCCGGCCCGTTCTCGATCGCCGCGAGCGCCCGGTCCGCAGGCCCGTCCATGGCGTACGCCCGTGTGACGGCCTCGCGGACGGCCTGCTCGGTCTTCGGGTCGAGCGTTGGCCGGGCTCCGACTACCAGCCCTTCAGCGACCCGGCGCAGTTCGTCTTCGGTGAGAGGAGTGCCGGCGGCTACCTCGATGAGCAGCCCGTCCTGCTCGGCCCAGACGAGGGCGAACTCCCGCTTGGGGTCCATGCGGGTGAACACGGCCGGCCGGCCCCGGACCGTCGTGCGGGCGAAGGTCCGCTCTGGCTGCACGCGCATGCTCGACTCGACGGCGTCGAGGGTCGGTACCGGCCCCCAGCTGACCGTGACCATGACGAACGCCATCTGCTTACCCATCATCGCGTTGAAGGACGACCAGTAGGTGGCGATGTCCGGGGTGGGCTCGCCGGTGCCGGCACCGCTCGTGTCCTCCTCGAAGGTCATCTCGGCGGGTATCCAGGTGATGCCGACGCCCCCCACGTCCCGACCAGGCCCCAGCCCGGAACCCGGACCGGCGGTCGGGGCGGACGTCGGCCCAGCGGCCGGACTGGCGGTCGGTGACGGGCGGGCCGGCCTGACCTCGACGGTGTCGGAGTCCGACCGGGCCAGGCCCAGACCCGTGGGGATGGCGACCACGAGCACCGCCACCGCCGCGGCGAGCGCGACCCGCCGCCTGCGCCGACGCAGGCGGAACCGCTCGCGTACCAGGCGGGTGGTGTCCGGGCGGGCCGTGACTTCGGCCGTCACGGCCCGCATGGCCGCTCGTAGATCCCGTTCGACGTCGATGGTCACGGAGTCCTCCTTTCCGCCGGCAGGACGTCGTCGAGGTGCGCGCTGGCCCGCAGTCGGGCGAGTCCGCGCGAGGCCTGGCTCTTGACCGAGCCGACGCTGCAGCCGAGCGCGGCCGCGACCTCCGCCTCGGGCAGGTCGTCGAGGTAGCGCAGCACGAGCACCGCGCGTTGTCGGACGGGCAGGGTCATCAGGGCACGGATGAGCTCGTCGCGCACCGACAACCGGTCGGCGTGGTCCGGCAGGCCGATCTCGGTGTCCGCACCCAGCGGCACCTCGTGGATCCGGAACCGGCGCCACCGGCTCGCCGCCGCGTTGACCAGCGCCCGCCGCACATAGGCCTCCGGGTGCCCGGCGGACACCCGCGGCCAGTGCCGGTAGGTGCGCTCCAGAGCCCCCTGGACCAGGTCCTCGGCCGTCCCCCGGTCGCCGACCAGCAACACCGCGCAGCGCACCAGCCGGTCGCCCGTGCGCGCGACGAACTCCTCGAACGCCCGCTCCTCGCGTTCCAGCACCCGATACGTCCCTTCCGTGGTCCTGCCCTCCTGAACGCCGCCGCGCGCCGCCAGGTTGAGTGCGGCCACGAAAAGGCTTGCGGGACAGGGAACACGGCACGGACACGGAGCGCCGGCCCCACGGGCGACGATGGTGTCCCTGCGTGGCGCTCCGGTGGCACTTTCGGGTGAACCCGATCAGGTACTCGTTACCCACGGGCAGACCGGACGATAGCGTCCAAAACGCACCAAAGCTTGACAAGGGGAGGGGGTGGGACAACAGACCAGCCGCACTGCGCTGGTCGATTACGCGAGGAGATTCGCGCATGAGATTTGTCGGCTCCTGGAAACGTCGCGCCCTGGCGCTCGCCGTCGCCGCGACGGCCTGCACCCTCGGCGGTGGCATCGTCGCCGGGCCCGCGCAGGCGGCCACCTGTTCCGACGTGGAGGTCGTTTTCGCCCGGGGCAGCGGTGAGCTGCCCGGCCTGGGCATCACCGGCGGCCCGTTCGTCAACGCCGTGAAACAGAACCTGCCCGGTAAGACGGTCGCCTCGTACGCCGTGAACTACGCCGCGGACTACGCGCAGACGTCGGCCGGCCCTGGGGCCACCGACATGACCCGGCACGTGAAGGCGACCGCGGCCGCCTGCCCGAACACGAAGTTCGTGCTGGGCGGGTACTCGCAGGGTGCCAGCGTCACGGACATCTCGATCGGGATTCCGACGTTCCTCGGCCTGGGCGAGACCATTCCGAAGGAACTCGCCCCGCGGGTCGCGGCGGTGGTCGTGTTCGGCAACCCACTGGCACTGACCGCCGGTAAGATCACCACGGCGAGTCCGCTCTACGGCCCGAAGGCCAAGGAGTACTGCAATCTCGGCGACCCTGTCTGCGCCTCGGGGTTCAACTTCTTCGCGCACATCATGTACGGGTTCGACGGAAGCGCCGCCGACGGCGGGAAGTTCGCCGCGTCGAAGGTCCTCGCGCTGAAGTAGTCCGCACGCTGAAGTACTCGGCGCGCTGCGGCAATGGTGAAGCGGCCCGCCGGGGCGGAACAGTGTCGTCCGTCCCGGCGAGCCGCCCGGCGCGGTCAGCCCAGCGGTGCGGCGGCTATTACTCCGGGATGGCGCGCAGGTACTGCGCCATCGACAGCGGCGTGATGCTGAGGACTCCGGAGTCCACCGGCATGGTGATGCCGGTGATCCAGCGTGCCTCGTCGGAGGCGAGGAAGGCCACGGCCCAGCCGACGTCCCAGCCGGTGCCCGGGGTGCCGAGCAGGCCGGCCTCGTTGCGCAGTTGCGTGCGGAAGTCGGCCCGCGGGTCCTGCCCGGAGACGGAGTTCACCATCGGGGTGGTGATGTGCCCCGGCGCGATCGCGTTGACCCGGATGCCCTGCCGCCCGTGCGAGTAGGCCATGTCGACGGTCATCGCGAGCATCGCGCCCTTGGCCGCCGAGTAGGCGATCGTGCCGTCGCCCCGCAGCGCGGAGATCGACGAGATGTTGACGATCGAGCCGGAGCCCTGGGCGGCCATCACCGGCACGGCGTACTTGGACGCCAGGAAGACCGTGCGCAGGTTGACGTTGAGGGCGCGGTCCCAGGCCTCCTCCGAGAGGTCCACGACGGTGCCCAGGGAGGCCAGCCCGATGTTGTTCACGAGGATGTCGACCGTGCCGAAGTTCTCGACGGCCGCCGCGACCATCGCCTCGCACTGGTCCGCCTGCGTGACGTCGGCGGCGAAAACCTTCGCCTTGCCGCCCTCTTCCTCAATCATCTTTAAGGTCAGCTCGGCGCGCTCGGGGTACAGGTCGACGAGCAGGACGCTCGCGCCCTTCCGGGCGAGCACCACGGCGCTGGCCTTCCCGGTGCCTATCCCGTCACCCGGCGTGGAGCCGGCTCCGGTGACGATGGCGACCTTTCCCTCGACCCGTCCAGAACTTCGTGCCATCCGACGTCTCCTCTCTCAGCCACGCCAGCGCGTCAGAAGGGCCGCGCCCGCCTCGTATCCGCCGACGTTGGTCACCGCGGCGACTTCCGCGCCGACCACCTGCCGTGCCCCGGCCTCGCCGCGGAGCTGACGGATCGCCTCGGCGGTGTGACCGAAGGAGGCGTGCAGACGCCCGCCGGAGAGCTGCCCACCCCAGGTGTTGAGCGGCAGGTCGCCGCCGAGCGCGATCCGCTTGCCGCCCTCGACGAAGGCGCCCGCCTCGCCGGTACCGCAGAATCCCATCGCCTCGAGCCACCAGACGGCCTCGATGGTGAAGCCGTCGTAGAGCTGGGCGACGTCGACGTCGGCGGGCCGCAGACCGGTCCGGTTCCACAGGGCCGCCGCGGTGGCGTGGCCGACCCGGCCCATGTCCTCCCACTGCTCCCACGAGGGGCGTCCGTCCACGACCCCGGCCATCGCCTCGATGGCGACCGGTGCCCGCAGGTCGGGGGCCGTCTCCGCCGCCGAGACGACGATCGCGGTGGCCCCGTCGACGGGAACGTCGCAGTCGTACAGGCAGATCGGCGTGGAGATCATGCGCGACGCCAGGTAGTCGTCGACGGTCAGCGGGTCGCGGTAGACCGCGTCCGGGTTGAGGGCGGCGTGCGCGCGCTGGGTCACCGGGATCCAGGCGAGCTGCTCGCGGGTGACGCCGTACTCGTGCATGTACCGGGTGGCGTAGGGGGCCACCTGGCACACCGGGGAGAGCGCGCCGATCGGCAGCAGCCAGGCCAGCGGCCCCTCGGCCGCCGGGTGGATCGACCCGTAGGCGGGGCGGCCGCCGGCGTTGCGCGCGGCGCTGCCCTCCTTCACCGTCCGCCAGATGACGACGTGGCGGGCCTGGCCGGTCGCGATCGCCTGCGCCGGGCCGTAGAAGGGCAGACTCATGCCCTCGACCTGGCCCTGCCGCCAGGTGGTGGTGAGGCGCAGGGCGTCCTGGATCTCGTACAGGTTGCCGTTGGCGTAGCCGGGCAGGTTGGCCTTGCCGCCGCCGGGGAACATGGCCAGGCCGTCGATGTCGTCGACCTGCAGGCCGGCGTCCTCGATCGCGGCGTGAACGGCGTCGAGGGTCAGCTGGAACCCGGAGCGGTCGATGCGCCGCCCGACGGCCGACTGGCCGACGCCGGAGAGCACGACCCGCTTCTCGAAGTGCTCGGTGCCCGTCACGCGGTCGCCCCGGCGCCGCTCTCGGAGGCGCGGTCGACGGCGACGAAGCTCGGGACGGCGAAGTCGCCGGGCCCCGGCTCGAAGCCGACCTCGACCGCCATCCCGATCTCCACGGCCTCCGGGGGGCAGCCGCGCAGCCGGCCGGCCACCCGCACGCCCGGATGGCCCGGGAACTCGACGAGGACGATCGCGTAGGGCACTTCGAGACCGGGCATCCAGCGCTGGTGGTTGACCGTGAAGCTGTACACCCGGCCGCGCTCGGTGATCTCCACGAACTCGACCGGACGGCTCCGGCACACCCGGCAGGCCCCGTACGGCGGGAAGGAGTCGGACCCGCAGGCCGGGCAGTGCTCGACGAGCAACCGGCCTTCACGAGCCGCCGTCCAGAACGGCTCGGTCTCCTCGGTCACGGCCGGGGGTATACCCACGATCGCGGTCAAGCCTCTCCCCCTTGCTTCCCTGCTCAGCCCTTGCTTCCCTGCTCAGCTTCCCTTCACAGGGAAGAGGAGTGTACGCTCACTCCGCTATTCTGCCACGCAAGCCCGGACACGCGCGCGGACAGCCGCCGAGTCTGCTCCCCGACCCGGACGGCCTGGTCACGCCGTCCGGCCGGTCGTCCGTTAAGGAGCCCTGGTTGCCAGGCAATCGCATCGTCTTCGGAGCAGCGGCCCTCCCCGAGCCGGACCGGGCGTGGCTCGCCGCCGCGGAGCGCCTCCCGATCGAGTCCGTCTGGCAGGGCGGCCACATCCTCCCCCGGACGGGCACCGGAGAGGTGATCACCCGGCTGGCGCTGATGACCGCGTGGACGGAGCGCGTCCGCGTCGGCACCTCGATCCTGCTCGCCCCGCTCTACCCCCCGGTGATCATCGCCAAACAGCTCGCCGACCTGGACGTCCACAGCGGCGGCCGGATCTCGGTCGGGGTCGGCGTCGGCGGCGAGTTCCCCCAGGAGTTCGACGCCGTCGGCGTGCCCGTCGCCGAGCGCGGGGCGCGCACCGACGAGACCCTGGACATCCTCCGGGCGCTGTGGTCCGGCGAGCCGGTGACCCACCACGGGAAGTTCTTCCACCTCGACGAGGCGAAGCTCGTCCCGGTCGAGCTGCGCGGCGCGGACCGGCCGGGCGGGCGGCCCGGCGGCCCGCCGCTGTTGATCTCCGGCCGCAAGGGGCCCGCCATGCGCCGCGCCGCCCGCGTCGGCGACGGCTGGATGCCCTACCTGATGTCACCGGACGCCTATGCCCGCACGGTCGGCACCGTCCGCGAGCACGCCGCCGCGGCCGGCCGCGACCTGGAGAAGTCCGGCTTCGAGTGGATGATGTACGTCTACTGCTCGATCCGCCCCGACGGCGACCGCGCCCGCGACGACGTCGCGTCGTTCCTCGGCGGCGCCTACGGGAACAAGCCCGGCGGCATGCTCGAGCGGGTCGCCCCGGCCGGCACGCCCGAGGAGGTCGCCGCCCGCTTCCAGCAGTACGTGGACGCGGGGGTGCGCCACTTCATCATCTCCCCGGCGGCGCACGAGGACACCCTCGAGGTGATCACTCTCGCGGCCAGGGAGGTACTGCCCCGCCTCACGCTGCCGGCGGACGGGCTGTCAGTGGACGGCCTGTCAGTGGACGGGCTGCCGGCGGACGAGGTCGCGCCGTGAGCACCGCCCCCGCCGGACGTCCCTGCGAGGGCCTGTCGGTCGTCGAGGTCGCGGTCGGCACCAGCGACCTCGGCCTGGGCCTGGCGGGCGGCGTGCCCGGTATGATCTTCGCCGACCTGGGCGCGCGGGTCGTCCGGGCGGTCGGGACGTCGACGCCGGCGATCGACGAGCACGTGGCCTGGGGCGAGGTCTGGCACCGCGACAAGCAGCTCGTCGTCACCGACGACGCGGCCGAGGTGCGCGCGCTGCTCCGGGGCGCGGACGTCGCGTTCGTCTACGGACCCGAGGCGCTCGTCGAGCGGCGCGGCCTGGGCCACCTCGACCTCCAGGCGGCCAACCCGGGCCTGGTGTACGCCCGCTGCCGGCCCAGCCGGACGTCCAAGGGCCTCGGGGAGGACTTCGGGCTGCTGGTGGAGGCGCGGGCCGGGTTCTGCACCCAACTCGCCGGGCACCGGCCGGGCCCGATCTTCGTCGACGCGCAGGCGTCGGGCAGCGGCACGGCCTTCCTGCTCACGACGTCCGCGCTCGCGTTGTTGCGCCGCCGGGTCGGGACGGGCACCGGCGGCTGGGCCGAGACGTCGCTCTACGACGGGCTGCTCTCCACCCTCGGGTGCATGATCGGGCGCTCCGAGCGCGCCGCGACGGAGATCGAGTCCTACTGGGAGAAGGGATCGACCTTCCCGAACTTCCTGTACCGCTGCGCCGACGGCGAGCTGCTGCAGGTCTGGTTCGGTGGGAAGGGGATGTACTCCCGTCTCATCGACGTTCTCGGCGACACCCCCAGCGACGAGGGCTACTACGCCGACCAGATGACCGGGGCGCTCAACGAGCGTGCCCGCCGCTGGCGCTCGCCGTTCGCGCTGCGGCCGCGCGAGGACTGGCTGAACCGGCTGCGCGAGGCGGGCATCGCCTGCGAGCCGGTGCTGCGCCCCGGCGACGCGCTGGCCGACCCGCACCTGGCCGAGGTCGGCCTGGCGGTGACCCGCTCGGAGTCCGGCCGGCGGGACGTCGTCGTCGGCTCGCCGATCTCCGTCCGTCCCGTCCGTCCCGCGCCCGCGGACGGCGCCCCCGCCGCGAGCGCGGCCGGGACGTCCGGCCGTCTCCTGCGGGGGGTTCGCGTCCTGGACTTCTCGGCGTTCGTGGCCGGTCCGCTGGGCGCCCAGATCCTCGCCGACCTGGGCGCGGAGGTCGTCAAGGTCGAGCCGCCCGAGGGCGAGGCCATGCGGGCCGCCGCCTACGCGGTGGCGGCCTGCCAGCGCGGCAAGCGCAGCCTGGCGATGGACCTGGGCGCCCCAGAAGCCCGGCCCGTCGTGGAACGGCTGATCCGGTGGGCCGACGTCGTCGTGCACAACTTCCGGGTCGGGGTGGCCGAACGGCTCCGGATCGACGCGGAGACCGTCGCCCGGCTCAACCCACGCGCCGTGTACTGCCACGCCAGCGCCTTCGGCCCGACGGGACCGCGGGCGAAGTACCCCGGCAACGACGCCCTGATGCAGGCGCTGACCGGCCTGGAGCAGGCTGTAGGCGGCACCGGCAACGATCCGGTCGCCCCCACCTGGATTCCGCTGGACGTCAGCGGCGGCTGGGTGGCCGCGACCGGCATACTGGCCGGCCTGTACGCCCGGGAGTCGACCGGGTGCGGGCAGCGGGTGGCGACGAGCCTGCTGGGCGCGGGGATGCTCCTGCAGAGCGGGGTGTTCCAGCGCGACGGCGAGCGCGTCCCGACCCCCTCGCTCGACTCGACCCAGACCGGGTACGGCCCGGGCTACCGCATCTACGCCGGCGGCGACGACCGCTGGTTCGCGCTCGTCCTGCCCGACCGCGCCGCGTGGGCCCGCCTGCGCGAGCTGACGGCACCCGCCGCGACGCCCGTCACCGGCGACGCGGCCGCCGGCGACGACGGCACCGCGGCCGGCGGCCTGCCGGAGTCCTACGTGCCGCTGCGTGGGGGCTCGGACGACGCGAGCGCCCGCCGGGCCGAGTCCGTCCTGGAGGCCGTGTTCGCCGCCGCGCCGGCGGCCGAGTGGGTGGCCCGTCTGCGCGCCGCCGGCCTGCTCGCCGACCTCATCGAACCGCTCGACCGGGACGGCTTCCGCCGCGCGGTGCTGGACGACCCGGTCAACCGCCAGCTCGGCCGGGTCGCCTCGTACGAGGTCGCCGACTGGGGCTGGTTCGAGCAGATCGGGGCCCTGCCGCGGTACGGCCCGACCGGCGTCGACGCGGACCCGGTCACGCCGATGCTGCCGGGCGTCGGTGAGCACAGCGTCGCCGTGCTCACCGACCTCGGCTTCCCCCCGGCGGAGATCGACGCCCTCCTGGCCGCCAAAGCCGTCCGCCAGACCTGACCCCCTCGCGGACAGACCTGCTGGCGGACAGACCTGACCCTCACGGATCCCGGAAGCACCGCGGAATCCCCTCGGACGCCGGCCGTCCTGGCCGGCGTCCGCATTCATCACCCGCCTTTCGGGGCGGCACCGCCGTAGATCCCGGAGAACTGCCTGGGCGGCGTTCCGCGCGTTACCGGTGAGAACGAGATCGCCCGCCTTCGGGAAGGCGGGCATTCAGCCTGCCACCGCAAACGCCCCTGCGCCCGATAGGGAAAAAGTGTATGCTCACTTACCAGGACTGAGGCCGTGTGAACCGGCCCGCGATCTGCGCGGCAGGCCGCCGAGCGACACGAAACCGTGGCAGGCGACAGAACCGCGACAGGCGGAGGAGGCAGCCAGGTGACCACGACGATCCGTCTCGTGGCCTGCCCGGCGCCCGGAGACGACCCGCACCTCGTGGCCAGCCAGCGCACCGCGCGCAAGTCCCGGCACTTCGACCGGCGCAGCGAGTATTCACTGAATCGTTTTCCCGGAGGTGGCACGCGGTGGACTACCAGCTGATCGATGCCGATGGCCACTACTACGAGCCCGACGACTGCTTCTCCCGGCATATCGAGGCCGGTTTCAAGGAGCGCACCGTACGGGTCGAGCGCGGGGCCGACGGCCTGGGCCGGGTCTATCTGGGCGACCGCCGCACCTTCATGAGCGTGATGCCCGGGGACTACGCGTCCGCCCCCGGCGCGCTGCAGGGCCTGTTCGTCGGCGAGGTGGCGGACGGCTTCACCCACCGCGAGGTCCTGAACGCGAAGGACCACCCCGCGTTCATCGAGCGGCCCGCGCGGCTGGACCTGATGGACGACCAGGGTGTCGAGGCGACCATCATGCTGCCCACCCTCGGCGTGGCCGTCGAGCAGGACATGGCGGACGACGTCGAACTGACCTACGCCAGCCTGCGCGCGTTCAACCGGTGGCTCGAGGAGGACTGGGGCTACGCCGAGCAGGACCGGATCTTCGCCGTTCCGATGCTCTCCCTGCTCGACATCGACCACGCCGTGGCCGAGCTGAAGCGGGTGCTGGACGCCGACGCGCGCCTGGTGCACCTGCGCCCCGGGCCGATCGGCGGCCGCTCCCCCGCGCACCCCGACTTCGACCGGTTCTGGGCGATGGCGGCCGAGGCCGGGGTCGGGGTCGTGTTCCACGTCTCCAACAGCGGTTACAACGCGGCGTACGGCCGGCTCTGGTCCGAGGACGCGGGCAACCCGTCACACCTGCAGTCGCCGCTGCAGTGGGCGCTGTGCAACACCGAGCGGCCGATCGTCGACACGCTCAGCGCGCTCACCCTGCACAACCTCTTCGGCCGACACCCCAACATCAAGATCATCTCGATCGAGAACGGCAGCAACTGGGTGCGACCGCTGCTGAAGACGGTCGACAAGGCCGCCGCCCTCGGCCGGCGCGGCCCGATGATCGGCGGCACGCTCTCGGCGAAGCCCAGCGAGATGCTCGCCGAGCACCTGTGGGTCTGCCCGTTCCCCGAGGACGACGTGCACGACCTCATCAGCGTGCTCGGCCCGGACCAGGTCCTCTTCGGTTCGGACTACCCGCACCCCGAGGGGCTCCGCCAGCCCATGGACTACGTCGAGCGCCTCGACGACTGCGACCCGGTCACGCGGCGCAAGGTGCTGCGCAGCAACACCGCCGACCTGCTCCGGATCCCCGACAAGGAGACCGCCAGGTCCGCGTAGGACAGTCCGCGTAGGGACAGTTCGCGTAGGGATAGTCACCGTAGGACACCAACCCCGCCCCCCGGGCCGGTCCGGCTCGGCGCCGGGTCGGGCCCGGCCAGGCCCTGAGCGGCAGAGACAGAGAGCCCGCGGACGCGGAAGCGCCCGGGTGGCCACCGCGGAATGGCTACCCGGGCGCGGGGTTGGTCCGGTGGTCAGGACTGCGGGGTGCCCTCCCCGGTGCCCCGGGCGCGCAGCAGACGGCCGGGCGTGGCGCCGGGGATGTCCTTACCGTACGAACGGGTGGCTACGCCGTTGACCCACACGTGCTCGATGCCGGTGCTGCGCACCACCAGGCGGTCGGCGCCGCCGGGCTGGTCGTACACCCGCTCGACCGGGGTCGTGCCCACCGTGGCCGGGTCGAAGGCGACGAGGTCGGCGTGGAAGCCCTCCTTGACCAGCCCACGGCCGTCCACCCGGAAGGCCTGGTGGGGATGACCGGTGAGGCGCCAGACCGCGTCCTCCAGCGCGATCGCGCCGCGCTCGCGCACCCAGTGACCGAGCAGGTGGGTGGAGTAGCAGGCGTCGCAGAGCTGGTTGGCGTGGGCGCCGGCGTCGGAGAGCCCGAGCAGGGTGCGCTTGTCCGCCAGCAGCTGGGCGATCTCGGCGTCACCGTCGTTCTCCAGCACCACCCGGAAGCGGGTGGGGACGCTGTCCGAGAGCGCGAGGTCGAGCATGACGTCGAAGGGGGTGGTGCCCCGCTGCTGCGCCAGCCGGTCCAGCGGGATGCCCACGACGTCGTGGTGGGCGCCGGTCTCCTCGACATCGATCTTGGACCAGCGGTGGCTCCACGCGCTCAGCGTCGCGGGGCGGGCCCGCTCCCGCCAGGAGGCGTCGCGGTAGAGGTCGGCACGCTCCTCGCGGGGCCGCGCCAGCGCCTCCTTCCACTCGTCGATCTCGGCGAGCGGCACCGGGTCGTCCATCGTGATCTGCATGACGATGGGGCGGCAGGCGATCTGCGGGTAGACCTCGCCGGGCAGCGCCCCGCCCCGCTCGACGGTGCGCATCGCCGCGCCTGGCTTGTCCGCGCGGGCGACCAGCGCCGTCCACGTCACCGGGACGCCGAAGCGGGTGGCCAGCTCGGAGAACTGGTCGATGAACAGGCCCGGGCCGATGGAGACCTGGACGACGCCGCGCCCGAGCTCGCTGAGCACCGAGACCATCGAGTAGACCTCGTCGACCTCGGCGAAGCGGCTCGGCACCGGACGGCCGTAGGCGCCCTGGTGGGCGGGCTGGCGCGAGGTGGAGAACCCGATGGCGCCGGCCTCGAGGGCCTCGCGCACGATCTCGCGCATCCGCTCGAGCTCGGCCGGTGTCGCCGGCCGCTCCTCACCGCCGACCACGAACGCGCGCAGCGGCGAGTGGCCGATGAAGGCGCCGACGTTGAGACGCTTGGGCCGCTGGTCGAGGGCGGAGAGGTACTCCGGGAAGGTCTCGAAGGACCAGGAGATGCCGGCGTCAAGTGCGCTGAGGGACATCCCCTCGACGTTCTCCAGGAGGCGCATGATGATGTCGCGGTGCTCGGGCCTGGTCGGCGCCACCCCGAAGCCGCAGTTGCCCATGATCACGCTGGTCACGCCGTGCCAGCTCGACGGCGTGAGGTCGCCGTCCCAGAGAATCTGGGCGTCGTAGTGGGTGTGCACGTCGATGAAGCCGGGGGCGAGGGTGAGCCCCTCGAGGTCGACGACCTCGCAGTCGGGCGTCGGGGTGAGCTCGCCGGGGGCGCCGACGGCGACCACGCGGCCACCGCTGACGGCGACCTCCGCGGCGCGGGCCGGGGCACCCGTCCCGTCGATCAACGAGGCGTGGCGCAGCAGCAGATCCATCGAAACTCCGATCGGTCGCCCGCGGCAACGATAGTTCCCAGAAGATAGCAAATACTCGCTCACTTATCGAGTTCGCGAGGCACTGCTCACGAGGCACTGCTCACGAGACGCCCGCTCACGAGGCGCCCGCGGACGGGCCCCACGACCTACGACTTACAGCTCGTTTCGCAAAGATCGGCCAGGAGTGGGATGCCGTGTCGGGACCCTGGTCGGGGTGGCCGGCTGGCGCCCCCCGCGGAACAGGACCCAGACCGAGGCCCGGTACCTCCTCCCCGAGCCGGTTATGCACCCTGAGTCTCCGCCATCGGGTGATGTGCGGCGGGTGAGAGAGTCCTGGCTGCCCCTCACCCGCCACGGTTCCGCGCCGCCGTGCATAGCGGCCGGCCCGGTACGCATACCCGTCGGGCCCGGACCGTGCCGGGGACCCGATGATCCCCGCGCATCCCGCACCCAGCACCCCGCACCCCGCGCACCCGGACACGGCCGCCACGGACCACGGCCGATCATGATTTCCCTGGGGGTGCTCGAACCGGACACGACACCCCGTTGTCGATCAATCTTTGCGAAACGGGCTGTTATGCACCCCGGTTCCCCACGACGCGAGGGAACATCAGGTCAGGGTGCCGTGCCGCCACCGGTACCAGCGGCGGGCGGGACCAGCTCACGCCGCAGCTGAGCGACCTCGGCACGCCAGCGCCGCACCGCGGCTTCCTTGATCTCCGCATAGCCCTTGACCACCTGGACGGACTCGGCGGCCTGGACCAGCGTCTCGTAGGAGACGCCGGACCCGGCCCGCACCGGCCGCACAAGCTCGGTGATCAGCGCCTCGTACTCGGCGATCACCGCGCGCTCGGTGCGGCGGTCGGGGTCGTAGCCGAAGACGTCGAAGGGCGTCCCGCGCAGCCGCTTCATCGCCCGCAGGCCGTGGAAGGCGACGGCGTAGGGCCGGCCCATCGGGAGCTTCCTCGACACGCCCAGCCGGCGCAGCGCGGGTGGATGGAGGTGGTAGGTCACCTTGTACGGGCCGTCGATGCCGAGGCCACGCGCGACCTCGTCGTAGTCCGTCTTCAGGTGCAGCCGGGCGACCTCGTACTCGTCCTTGTAGGTCAGGATCTTGTGCCAGGAGTCGGTGACCGCCCGGGTGAACTCCCATCCGCTGGCCTCGTCGTCCCGCGCGGACGCCTGCTCGACCAGGCCGAGGAAGCGCCGCGCCAGCGAGTCGCCCGAGTAGTCGATCACCTGGGCGGCCCGGCGGACCAGCAGGTCACGCAGCGCCGGGGGCAGCGGGCGCTCGGCGACGAGCGCCGCCGCGCGGGTCAGCGCCGCCGGTGACGGGTCGGTGAGGCCGGGCCGCCGACCCGGCTCCGGACCGGCGCCGGAGGCCTCCGCGCCCGCCGACCCGGTGGCCACCGACCCGGCGCCCGCGGGCCCGGCGCCCGCGGGCCCGGCGAGGCTGGCCTCGACGGCCGCCGGGTCGTGCGCGGCCCAGCGGCCCCATTCGAAGGCCTCCCGGTTCTTCGCCGCGGCCCTGCCCTGCCGGCGCATCGCGTGCTCGACGTCGTCCAGCGTGAACGGCAGCCCGCCGAGCTGGAAGGCGGCGCCGAGCAGGACGACGTTGCCGAGGAGCTGGTCGGCGAACACCTGCTCGGCGATCTGCCGCCCGGCGATGAAGGCGACCCGCTCGGGGCCGACCCGGTCGGTGATCGCCCTGCGCAGATCCTCGTCGGCGGGCGCGGTCGCGCCGCCCTGGAGCATCGACGTGGTCGGGATCAGCTCGGTCTCGACGACCGCCACGGTGTGGCCGGGGCGGACCCGTTCCAGCTGGGGCCCGCCGGCGGCCTGCAGGATGTCGCCGGAGAGGTAGAGGTCGGCCCCGCCGGGGCCGACCGTCGCCGAGCCGATCTCGGCCCTGGTCGCCGCCAGGTGCAGGTGGGAGACCACGGCCCCGGCCTTCTGCGACAGGCCGGTCTGGTCCACGCCGCCGACGACGAGCCCGGCCGACTCGGCCGCGGCCGCGAGGATCCGGCTGGCGGTGATGATGCCCGTCCCGCCGATGCCGGTGACGTAGATGCCGTACTGGCCGTCGACACCCGGGTTGGCGGGCGCCGGCAGGGTGCCGGCGGGCAGGGCCGGCCGCACCGACTCGCCCGTCCCGGCGGACGCACCCGCGGCCTGCTCGGCACTCGCCCTGCGGGCCCGGCGCTTCGCCGGGGACCTCGTCCACGGCCAGGTCCGCGACCGGGGCTGCACGGTGACGAAGGACGGGCAGTCGCCGTCCAGGCAGGTGTAGTCGCGGTTGCAGGAAAGGTCGTCGATGCGCCGCTTCACACCGAGCTCGGTCTCCACCGGGAGCACCGACAGGCAGTTGCTCTTGGTGCCGCAGTCGCCGCACCCCTCGCAGACGGCCTCGTTGATGACGACCCGCCGGGGCGGCTCGGGCAGCAGCCCGCGCTTGCGCAGCCGCCGCGACTCCGCCGCGCAGCGCTGGTCGTAGATGATCACGCTGACGCCGGCCACGCCCCGCAGTTCCTCCTGCACCTCCGGGAGGTGGTCCCGCCCGAGCACCCTGACGCCCGGTGCCCAGCGGGCGCGACGGCCGTAGCGCTTCGGGTCCTCGGCGCACACCACGATGCGGCGCACGCCCTCGGCCTCCAGCGCCCGGGTCATCGCCGGGACGTCCATCAGGCCGACGACGTCCTGACCGCCCGTCATGGCGACCGCGGTGTTGTACAGGATCTTGAACGTGACGGCGACGCCGGCGGCGACGCTCGCCCGGATCGCCAGGATGCCGGAGTGGCTCAGCGTGCCGTCGCCGAGGTTCTGGATGAGGTGCGGCTCGTCGACGAACGGCGCCAGCCCGATCCAGGGCACGCCCTCGGCGCCCATCGGGGTGGGCGGCAGGCTGGTCATGCCCTGGTGCCGGGTCTCGAAGTACATGATCCCGTGACACCCGACGCCGCCGCCGACGAGGGCACCGTCCGGGAAGACCGTCGAGCGGTTGTGCGGGCAGCCGCTGCAGAAGCCCGGCGGCCGGGACGGCAGCGCGAGCAGCGGCAGCGACATCCGCCGCGGCTCGTCGCGCCGGCCGGCGGCGAGCGCCGGGCGGACCCGGGTCAGCGCCTTGCCGACCGCGGCCGGGTCCAGCTCGCCGACCGTCGACAGCAGCGCGCGCCCGTCCAGGTCCTTCTTGCCCGCGACGGGGACCATGATCCCCGCCTGGTGCAGGATCGACCGCAGCTGCGTCTCGATGAACGGCCGCTTCTCCTCGACGACGAGGATCTCCTCGACCGACCGGGCGAACTCGACGACGGTGCTCTCGACCACCGGGTACGTCATCGCGAGCTTGAGCACGCGGACGCCGGCGGCGGCGAGATCGGCGGGGCGGACACCGAGATCGGAGAACGCCTGGACCACGTCGAAGTAGGTCTTGCCGGCGCACACGATGCCCAGCGGCGCGCCCGCCTGGGCGCCGACCACCCGGTCGAGGCCGTTGTGCCGGACGTAGGCCTGCGCGGCGCGCAGCCGGTGGTCGACGACGAGCGCCTCCTGGCCGGGCACCGCGTGCGGGCCGACCTTGGCCTGCGGCCGGTGCCGCCACGGCAGGCCCTCGACCAGGATGTCCTCCGGTTCCTCCGGAGTGTGCCGGTCGAGATCGAGGTCGACGCTGCCGATGCCGTCCGCCACCGCGGTGACGATCTTCATCCCGACCCAGGATCCGCAGTACCGGGACAGCCGGTAGGCGTGCACGCCCAGGTCGAGGACCTCCTGCTGGTCACCGGGGAACAGCACCGGGATACAGGCGTCCTCGAACGTGTACTGGCTGTCGCAGGGCAGGGTGGACGACTTGGCGGTCGGGTCGTCGCCGCAGAACATGACGACGCCGCCGTTCGGGCCGGCGCCCATGGCGTTGGCGTGCCTGAGGACGTCCCCGCACCGGTCGAGCCCCGGGGTCTTGCCGTACCAGGCGCCGACGACGCCGTCGACGCCGGCGTAGCCGCTGACCGCGCCCATCTGGCTGCCCCACACGACGGCGGCGCCGAGCTCCTCGTTCAGCCCCGGCCGGTGCAGGATGCGGTGCTCGGCCAGCTTGTCGCCGAGCTTGTCCAGGGTCAGGTCGAACGTGCCCAGGGGCGAACCCGGGTAGCCCGACACCATCGTCCCGGTGGTCAGGCCGTCCTTGGCATCCAGCCGCTCGCGCACGACGAGCAGGCGCGCCAGGGTCTCGACTCCGGAGAGCAGCGCCGCAGCGGCCGGGGCGGGCACCGGGGCCTCGACCGCGGGCGGATCAGCGACGGGCGGGCCGTCCAGCGGGGGCGCCTCGATCACGTCGCCGGACGCCGCCCGCTCGCCGGTGGCCCCGATCATGGGAACATCCGCGGGTTGACGTAGGCGAACCGCCCGCCCTTGAGGACCGTGCGGCGGCGGTCGGGATCCTGCAGCACGGTGATGTCGGCGAGCGGGTCGCCATCGACGATCAGCAGGTCGGCGAGGTAGCCCGCGCGGACCTGGCCGACGTCCAGGCCCACCAGCGGGCCCATGTTCCGGGTCGCGGTGTTGATCGCCTCCTGCGGTGACATGCCGACCAGCTCCACGTAACGCTGCAGCTCGGCCGCGTAGGTGCCGTGTTTTGTCCACTGGTGGCCGAAGTCGCCGCCGGCCAGGATGCGGATGCCCGCCTCCCGCAGCTGGCGGATGCCCTCGACCTGGGCGTGGAACTCCTTCTCGTAGCCCGAGCGCTCGATCTTCTCCGGGGTGACGCCCCAGGGCTCGGCGTGGCCGCTGACCATCGCGTACAGGTAGTGCAGGCCGGGGCACACCCAGACGTCGTCCCGGCGCGCCTCGAGCTCGTGCACCGCCTTGTCGTCAAGGAAACAGGCGTGGTGGATGACCCGGACCCCGTTGCGCGCCGCCATCGCGACGCTGTCCGACCCGCGGGCGTGAACCGTGATGAACGCCCCGTACCGGTCGGCCTCGTCTACGGCCGCGGACAGCATCTCGTCGTTCATGTAGAGGTCGTCGGAGGGGTACTCGGGGACGATGCCGTCCCCGGAGACGAACAGTTTCAGCGCCCGGACGCCGGTGTCGCACTGGCGGGCGACGACCTCGCGGATGTCCCGGGCGTCGGAGACGACCGAGGTCATCCCGGTGTCCGCGCTGATCGCGCCCCGCTCGGTGATCATCGTGCCGCTCGGGATGACCCGCGGGCCGGGGATGAGGCCCCGCTCGATCGCGTCCCTGGTGCGCACGTCGTCGAACGGCTGGGAGACCCCTGCCCCGACGACGAGCGTGTAGCCGCTCTCCAGGAACGTCCGGGCCACGGCGGCGACGTCGAGCGCGTGCGGCGCGGCCGGCGCGTTGGCGACGGAGACGTGGTCGAAGACGAAGTCGAGCGGCCAGCTCATGTGCACGTGCGCGTCTCCCAGGCCGGGTAAGACGGCCGCCCCGTGCAGGTCGACGACGCGGGCCGCACCGGAGTCGACCTCGATGCGCCCCGCCGCCACCCGCGCGATCCGGTCGCCCTCGATCAGGAGGTCGCCGTCGGCGATGACGTCCGACCCGGAGTCGGTGCCGGGAGCGGAGCAGGTGATTATCTTCGCGTTCCTGATCAGAGTGCGCTCGGTCATGTTCGCGTTCCCTCCCGACACGTCGGCGGTGAGTCCGCCGACCCCGGCGGCGAACCCCGTTCCGAGGGTCACCCGCGGTCGCCCCTCTGCGCCACCTTCAGACGACCGCCGCTAAATGATCACGGTCCGGGTGCCCTCGGCACGGTCGAGCAGCGCGATGCCCTCGTTGATGTCGTCCAGCCGGATCCGGTTGGACACCATGCCGCCGAGGTCGAGCCGGCCGGTCTCGGCCAGCCGGATGAACCTCGGCATGTCGCGCAGGATCTGGGCGCCGCCCACCACGGACCCGGCGAGACGCTTGCCGGAGAAGATCGCCGAGATGGCCGGCAGGGTCAGGGTCGCGCTCGTGGACGGCATGCCGACCAGCGTGACCGCCCCCTGCTTACGTGCCATGTCGAAGGCCTGCACCATCAGGTTGGGCAGACCGACGACCTCGAAGCTGAAGTCCACCCCGCGCCCCTCGGTCAGCGCGCGCACCTGCTCGACCGGGTCGGCCTCCGCCGGGTCGACCACGTGGGTCGCGCCGACTCGCAGGCTGGCCTCACGGCGGGCGGGCACGAGGTCGATGCCGATGATGGTGGCCGCGCCGGAGATGCGCGCGCCCTGGATCACCGACTGCCCGACCCCGCCACAGCCGATCACCGCGACGGACGAGCCGGGGGTCACGCCGGCGGTGATGAGCGCCGCGCCGAGCCCGGTGGTCACCCCGCAGCCGAGCAGCGCCAGCTCCTCGTCGGCCAGGTCGGTGTTGGTCGGCACGACCGAGGCCTCGTCGACCACCATCGCCTCGGCGAACGTGCCGCAGCCGCACACGGCGGCCGCCGTGCGGCCGTCGGCCAGCTTGAACCGCGGCGCCGCCTTGACCGGCCCGCCGAGCTCGCAGTGGTTGGACATGCCGTTGACGCACCACCAGCAGGTGCCGCAGGCCGGCGACACGGCGGCGAGCACCCGCTGGCCCACCTTCACCCGGCGGACCTCGGAGCCCACCTCCTCGACCACACCGCACGCCTCGTGACCGGGAACGATCGGAAGCGGCAGGGGCGAGTGCCCGTTGATGACGTGGAGGTCGGTGTGGCAGATACCGCTCGCGGCGATGCGCACGAGCACATCCCGCGGGCCCACGGCGGGCTGGTCGAGATCCTCGACGACCAGCGGCTTCTCGGCCTCGTACGCGACAGCGACCCGCACTGGCGATCCTCCCATCAGCACCGCCGGCCCAGGGACCGTGAGGGGGCCGCGCGCAACGCCGAGGGTATTTCAGTAACCGCTCACTCCACAAGAGGTCCACCAGCAGCTCTGTTCTGCATTGCGATCAGCCCCGCACGAGGCAGGTAAGTATGTGAGCACCCTGTTAGCATGGCGCCCTACGGATCCGTCCCATGGCGTGCCGGGCCCGGCGCGACGACGTCGATCGTGAGGTTTTCGTGGGATCGTTGGATGGCCGCGTAGCAATCGTCACCGGCGCCAGTCGCGGTATCGGGTCGCGCATTGCCGCGCGCCTGGCCGCGGAAGGAGCGGCGGTCGCTCTGGTCGCGCGCACGGTCGACGCCGGTACTTCCCGGCTGCCAGGCTCGATCACCGAAGTGATCGAGAACATCAAGGCCGGCGGCGGTCACGCCGTCGCCATTCCCGCCGATCTCACCGCGCCCGACGATGTCGAGACGATCATCGAACGTGCGGAGGCAGCCGTCGGCCCGGCGGACATTCTGGTCAACAACGCCGGGGTCAATTTCTACGGACCTGCGCTCGACATCCCGCCGCGCCGTTACGGGCTGATGTTCCAGATGATGGTCCACACCCCGTTCCGGCTCTGCCAGCTCGTGGTTCCCGGGATGGTCAGCCGCGGGCAGGGCTGGATCGTGAACATCACGTCCAAGCAGGCCCGGCACCCGATCGGCCCGCCCTACCCGGAGTGGGCCAGCGACGGGTGCGTCCCCTACGGCATGTGCAAGGCCGCGCTGGACCGCCTGACCACCGGCCTGGCCGCGGAGCTCGAGGGCACCGGGGTGGCGGTGAACGCGCTCGGGACGTCCGGGCTGGTCATGACGCCCGGTGTCGCCGCCGTCTCGCCGCACACTCCGGACAACGCCCCGGTGGAACCGGACGAGGCCATGGCCGACGCGGCCCTGCTGCTGTGCAGCGGGAACCCCGCGGAGCTGACCGGGCGGATCACCTACAGCATGGAATACCTTGGCAGGCCGTTCCCGGACGGGCCGTGGGCCCTGTCCGCCACGTTCTGACCAGCGACCACAACCTGATCAGAGAACACCACTGATCAGAGACCACCACGCTTTCCGACCGGCCCGGCGGCAGGGCTGCCGCCGGGCCACGAGTGAAGGAGGACCCGTGCGTATCGAGGTCGACCCGGACCGGTGCGAGGGGCACGCTCGCTGCTGGGACATCAGCCCCAGCGTCTTCGAGCTGGACGAGCAGGGCCACGGGACGGTCATCCTGCCGGAGGTCCCGGCGGAGCTGGCCGAGCAGGCGGCGGACGCCGCCCGCAACTGCCCGGAGCGTGCGATCACCGTCAGCGACTGAGGTCGCCAGACCGGAGATGCCCGCCGGCACGTGATGTGCCGGCGGGCTTCTTCGGGTCTGCGCGGACCGCGGTCCCGGCCGGTGTCCGCCTCAGCTGGCGTCGAGCGTCCCCATCAGCAGATGGGTGTCCTGCTGGAAGACACGGATCTCGCGGACCAGTCCGCCCGTCACCGTGAACAGCTCGACCACGTCCACCGTCGCCGAACGGCCGGTGGACTTCGCCGTCCAGGTCTGGGTGGTCTGCTGGACGACCAGCTCACCGCACCCGACGATCCTGGGTGGGCTGATGACGCGGCTCCAGTACCTGCCGAACTCGGCGCCCATCCGCTGCGCGCCGGCGTGGCCCTCGTACCAGCCGCCGTGCGGCAGGGACGCCGGCTGCTGCATCCGGATCTCCGGGTCGAACAGCGCGAACGCGCCGTCCATGTCCGCGGAGAGGAACCGCCGCGCCAGCTCCTCGACGAGCGCGGCGGAGTCCCTGGGGTCGAACTCCGACTCGGTCGCCTTCTCCTCGGTCGCCTTGTCCTCGGCGCCCACGTCACTTCCCAGCCGGGGCGGACTCGCCGGCCTGCGCGGCCCTGCGCTCCCGGTACGCCTGGATCGTCTCGGTGAAACCGTGGTGCAGGTGCTGCGGAGCCGGCTCGTTACGCCCGAACACCACCGTGTCGACGATCCCGGCCCGGATGCCGGGCTCCGTGCGGCCGGCGACCCAGAAGTCCTCGCCGTCCACCACCGTCTCGCAGATCCACGGCGCCATGTCGACGGCCTTGGCCCGCTCCTCGGGGGACAGCCCGGGACGCAGGTAGACCGAGTGCAGGACCCGCGACGTGCTGCTGTCGACGGGCAGGATCTGCCACAGCTCGACGTGCCGGCTGTCGAAAGTCAGGCAGGTGTTGGGGAACAGCGAGTACTGCGGGCTGAAGTGCTGTGTGACGTCGCCCCACTCGCTCTCCGGGGTGTCCCGCAGCGCGTCGATGGAACGCAGCGCCGAGGCGTTGCGCAGGTGCCGCCCGAGCGGGTCGAAGGTCAGCACCCCTCCGTAGGCGTAGGTGCGCAGCGTCTTCCGGTGCAGATAGTTGAAGTGGTAGTTCTCCCGGAAGGTGTCGAGGGTGACCTTCCAGTTCGCGGCGACCTCGTGCGGGTGCGGCTCGCTGTGCTGCTCCCAGTCGGCGAAGTCCAGCATCTCGAGCTCGCCCGCGAGCTCCGGGCCGAGGTAGTCGTCGATGTCGAGCGGCTGGCCGGGGCGCAGCCGCCCGACGATGAGCCCGTAGCCCTCGGCGACCGGGAGCTCGACAAGGCCCTTGTCCTCCAGGCACATCCCCTCGAAGTACTCCGACGAGGGCACCCCGACCAGCCTGCCCTCGTTGTCGTAGCTCCAGGAGTGGAACGGACAGCTGAACCGCGCGGCCTTGCCCGCGCCGTCGACGAGCCGCACGCCGCGGTGGCGGCAGACGTTCGTCAGTGCCCGGACCTGGCCCCTGGCGTCCCTGGTCAGCAGGATCGGCGTCCCGAGGATGTCGACCGTCCGGTAGGAGTCCGGCCCGACGAGAGCGCCCGAAAGGCCCAGCACGAGCGGCTGGTCGAGGAAGAGCGCCTCGACCTCCTCGCGGTAGTGCTCGGCCGAGTAGATGTCCGTGGACACCTCGAGGACCGACTCGGCCTGGTCGGTGGTCCGGTTCTCGACGTGCTCGATCAGCCGGCGCACCAGCTCGTGGTCAAAAGCCTCTCTGTCCACGGTCACTCCCATCGTTCTGAAAGATTCTCCGCGGGTGCTGAATCCCGTGACCGGAACGAGGCCGCGGTCGTGATGATTCCAGCCGGTGCCGCCAGCCGGTACCGGCCAGCCGGCGACTCCCGTCCGGGAGACGCCGACCGAGCTCACAGCGTGATGGTCGCCGGGTCAGCAGGCGTGAAGTTGTAGACGCGGGCCGCGTTCCCGATCGTGATCTTGTGCTGGACCTCGTCGGAAAGGTGCCCGAGCCAGCCGCCGGCCAGCTTCACGGTGTCCGGCCAGGTGGAGTCCGAGTGCGGGTAGTCGCACTCGAGCATCACATTGTCCTCACCGATGATGTCGAGCAGGCGGACGCCGGCCTGGTCCTCGATGAAGGTGCCGAAAACGTGGTCGGCGAAGAGCTGGCGAATGTTGGTGTCGAGGTTGAACTTCGCCTCACCCTTGGTCTCGCCGCGCTCGTGGGAGGCGTTCATGTCGATATCGAACCGCGACGCCCAGAACCGCTGCTTGTCGATGACCTGCTCAGCCCGCTCCAGGAAGTACGGAATCCAGCCGATCGAGCCCTCGGAAAGAGCGATCTTGAGGTTCGGGAACCGGTCGAAAATGCCACTGAACAGCCAGTCCAGCAACGTGCCGGCCTGGTTCGCCGCCGCCGAGTAGGCCATGAAGGCCAGCGTCGGCATGTCCGGCGAGGTGCGGATCAGGTTGGACGACGACCCGACGTGCATCGAGATCACGTAGCCGGTCTCGTCGCAGGCCTCGAACATCGGCTCCCAGAAGTCGGTGTGGATCGACGGGAGACCGAGCTTGGTCGGGTTCTCCGAGAAGGCGATCGAGCGGCCGCCGCGGGCCGCCGTCCGCCGGATCTCGGCCGCCGCGGCCACCGGGTCCCACAGCGGAATGATCATCATGGGGATGAAGCGGCCGGGGTAGGCCGCGCCGAACTCCTCCAGGATGAAGTCGTTCCACGCCTGGACGCAGAGCAGCCCGAGCTCCTTGTCCTTGGCCTCGTGGAAGACCTGGCCGCAGTACCGCGGGAACGACGGGAACAGGATCGACGACAGCACGTTGCCCTGGTTCATGTCGGCCACCCGGGCCGCGGGCTCGTAGCAGCCGGGGCGCATGTCCTCGTACGAGATCGGCTCCGGCGAGAACTCCTCGCGGGTCTTGCCCGCCACGGCGTTCAGGCCGGTGGTGACGATCTGGCGGTCCTCGTAGACCCAGAACTCCGACTTACCGTCCCGCACGATGCGGGGCCCGGTGTCGCGCCAGCGCTGTGGCAGGCGCTCCTGCCACAGCCGCGCCGGCTCGATGAGGTGGTCGTCGACCGAAATGAACCAGCTGAACGACACAAGTCCTCCCTGACTTCGGCGCAAGAAAGCGAACGCTCACGTATATGGTAGCTCAGCGCGCAGCCGGAGCACCAGTGAAGCCGCCGGGCTGGTCGACGAACGGTCCGCTACCTGCGCCAACGCCGCGGGCGGGCCCGGCGGCGAGCCCGGCCGGCGCGGGGACCAGCCCGCCGGCCGGGCCGCCAGGCCCGCCAGTCCGCCTACTCGGTGGGCGGTCTACTCGGTGAGCGGGTCGTCCGCCGGCTCGGCGAACCGCGCGGCGAGACGGGCACGGTGCGCGGCGGGCGCGCCGAACAGCGCCCGGCCCAGCAGCGCCCGCTTGAGGTAGACGTGGACGCCGCCCTCCCAGGTGTACCCGATGCCGCCGTGAAGCTGCATGGCCCGGCCGGCGACGTCGACGGCCGCGACACAGACGTAGGACTTCGCCCGCGACACGGCCACCCCGGCCTGCGGGTCGCCGGACGCCACCGCGGCCACCCCCGCCGCCAGCAGCTCCCGGCCCACCGAGATCCGCACGAACATGTCGGCGCAGGCGTGCTTCACCGCCTGGAACGACCCGATCGGACGTCCGAACTGCCGCCGGGTGCCGGCGTAGTCGACGGTGGCCTCGAGCATCGCCTCGGCCAGGCCGAGGCAGTCGCAGGCCACGGCCAGCGCCGCGCGGTCCAGCAGGCGACGGACGGACTCCTGCGGGTCCGTTCCGAACTGCCACACTGACCCGGCGTCGACCACCGCGCCGTCCACGGTGACGGTGCCCAGGCTGCGGGTCTCGTCGACGACCGGCTGCCCGGTGACGGTGACCCCGGGGTCGTCCGGGCGGACCCGCACCACCACGGGCACGCCCGTCGGGTCGAGGGCCACCAGGAGCAGCTGGTCGGCCTCGGCCGCGTCGAGCACGAAGCCGGCGGTGCCGTCGACCCGCGCCCCCCCGCCGGCACCGGGCGCGTCGCCGGGCGTCGCCGGGCGGACGTGGAACGGGATGGTGACGTCGTCACCGGCCGGCAGCGCGACGGCGAGGCGCTGCTCGCCGGCGGCCACCGCGGCCAGCAGTTCGTCCCGGCCGGCGCCGGGCTCGAGCAGGCGCAGCGCGCCGACCCCGAGCACGGCCGAGCCGAGGTAGCCGCTGCTGGCGGCGGCCCGGCCGATCTCGTGCAGCACGACCGCGACCTCGGCGAAGGTCGCGCCGGCGCCGTCGAGCTCCTCGGGCACCTCCAGCCCCAGCCAGCCCGAGCCGGCCAGCAGCGACCAGTCGACCGGGACGGGCGCCTCGTCGTCGCCGGTGCGGCCGGTGGTCTTGCGGAGCATGTCGCGCGCCACGTCACGCAGCTCGCGGTGCAGCTCGCGCAGGTCGTCCACATCCTGCGGCGTGCTCGCGCCCGCGGCGCCCGCCGGGCCCGCGGCGCCCGGACCGGCGCTCATGCCGGCACCACCGGCTCACGGGGCAGGCCGAGCCCGCGCTCACCGATGATCGTGCGCTGGATCTCGCTCGTGCCGCCGGGGATCGTCCACTCCCAGGAACCGATGAAGTCCAGCACCCAGGCCCCCGACTCCCAGCCGCTGGACGCCGGCTTGCGCAGCTCGGTGTGTGCCGGCAGCCCGGCGACCTCGACCGCGAAGTCCATCGTCCGCTGGAGCAGCTCGCTGTAGTAGAGCTTGACGACCGAGGCGTCGGCCGGACCGGCGGTGCCGGCCTCGTGCCGCTCGACCAGCCCCAGACACAGCGCCCGCAGGCCGGCGATCTCGGTCTCCAGCTCGGCGAGACGGTCCTGCACCCGCGGATCGTCGACGAGCCGCCCCCCGCCGGGTGCCGGCCCCCGGCACGCCTCGACCAGCCAGCGGAACCCGGCGTTGCCCAGCCGTTCGGCCAGTTCGAGCATCGTCATCCCCCGCTCGGCGCTGAGCGTCGCCTGGGCCACCTGCCAGCCCTGGTTCACCGGGCCGACCAGGTTCTCGGCCGGGATCACCACCCCGTTGAGGAAGATCTCGCAGAAGTGCGACTCGCCGGCCGCGTTGCGCACCGGACGGACGTCCAGCCCGGGTGAGCGCATGTCCATCAGGAAGTAGGAGATCCCGCGCCGTTTGGGCGCGGCGGGATCGGTGCGGGCCAGCAGCAGGCACCAGTCGGCGTGCGCGGCGCCGCTGGCCCACAGCTTCTGCCCGTCGACGACGAAGCCGTCGCCCTCGCGACGCGCGGTGGTGCGCAGGCCGGCCAGGTCGGATCCGGCCTCGGGCTCGGAGAAGCCCTGCACCCAGATCTCGCCGTCGAGGATCGCGGGCAGGTGCCGCGCCCGCTGCTCGTCGGTGCCCGCGGCGAGCAGCGTCGAGGCGGCATGGTGGATGGAGACGAAGCCGAGCACCAGTCGCGGCGCGTCGTGGGCCGCCAGCTCCTGGTACAGCACCACCTGCCGGGCGGCCGGCATGCCGCCGCCCCACTCGGCGGGCCAGTGCGGGACGGCGTAGCCGCCCGTACGCAGCTCCTGGAACCAGGCCTGCTGGAAGGCCACGAACTCGGCGTCGCCGGCGACCGTCTGCGCGCGCCGCCAGTCGGCCGGCACGTGCTCCCGGCACCAGCGGCGGACCTCGGCGCGGAACTCCGCCAGGTCCTCGGTGGACGTGTTCATCGCGGCTGCCCCTCCTCACCGAAACCCGCGGCGGAACCCGCGCCGGCACGGGCGGCGGCTCCCGCGGGCCCGGCGAACGGGCCGGACAGGCCCGCCCGGCCGATCCGGCGGGTCAGGTGGTCGCGGGTGGCCGACAGGCTGAGCGGATGGCGGCGCACGGGCTGGCTGTAGCGGGAGATCCAGGACAGCGTGGTCTCGTCGCAGAAGCCCATCGCGCCGTGCAGCTGATGGGTCACCCGGAACACCAGGTCGGCCGCCTCCAGGGCGGCGTGCCGCAGCGCGAGCGCGTCCTCGACGGCGTCACCGTGGCCGGCCTGGACGCTCCACAGCGCGAACTTGGCCAGCTCCTCGACCCCGACCCGCTCGACCTCGGCGTCGGTCAGCTGGAACTGCACGCCCTGGAACCGGGCCAGCGGCTGGCCGAACTGCTGGCGGGCGAGGACGTGCGCCCGGGTCAGGTCGAGCGCCCGGTCGAGCATGCCGAGCAGCGTCCAGCACGGCAGCACCAGCGCGAGCGCGGCGTCCGCGCGGCCGTCGGCGGTGCCATCCTCCGTCCCGGTCCCGGTCCCGGTGGACGTCGCGACCGGCTCGGGGTCGAGCTCGGCGACGAACGCGCCGTAGCGGGGCCCCTCCGCCGGCGGGCGGGCGGTGGCCACGCCGCGGCGACCGTCCAGGGTGACCGTCGACCAGCGCTGGCCGACCCCGGCGACCGCGGCCGCCGGGGTCGGGCCGGTGCCGACGCCGGCTCCGGTCCCGGCGGCGAGGACCAGGCCGGCCGTGGAGCCGTCCGCCGGCCGGCACAGCCGCTCGGCCAGCGGGTAGGGCAGCACCCACCAGCCGGCGGCCCGGCACAGCGCGGCCGCGGCCTCCAGTTCGTCGCCGCCGGCACGCGGGTCGAGCTCCCAGGCGCCGATCTCGTCCAGCAGCGGCTCGATCAGGCCGGCCCGCTTCTCCGGCTCCCGCTCGGCGGCCTGGACGAGCTCGTCGCCGCCGGCCGCCTCGAAGGCGCGCAGGGCCGTCCGGCCGTACTCGGCGGCCTCGTCGCTCAGCTCGGTGTTCATGTCCGTGCTCGTGGCCGCGCCCAGGACGGCGGTCATGACGCCGCCAGCAGGGCGCGCGCCATCAGGATCCGCTGCATCTCCACGCTGCCCGAGGCCACGGTGGCCGACACCGAGTAGCGCCGGTGGTCGGCGACCGCGCGGCGGAACCGGCGGCCCGCCTCGTCGGGCAGGGACGCCTCGGCGACGATGTCCATGAGCACCTCCGCGCTCTCCTGGTCCAGCCGGGTCACCGCGATCCGGTAGGCGGCCGAGTCGTCGGGCCTGATCCGGCCGCTGGCCTGCAGTGCCACGACGCGGTAGGCGAGCAGCCGGGCCCGGCGGGCGTGCACGAGCATCCGGGCCCAGCGGCCGCGCAGCTCCTCGGGGAGCTTCTCCCACTGGTCACCGAGGGCGGTGGGAGCCTCGTGCAGCAGCCGCTCGACCCGGGCGTAGCGGGCGATACCCACCCGTTCGAAGGCCAGCACCTCCTGGACGAGCGACCAGCCCTCGTCCACGGTGCCGAGGACGTCCGCCTCGGTCACCCGCAGCTCGTCGAAGAACACCTCGTTGAGGTGGTGCGGACCGATCATGCTGGCGATGGGACGGACCTCGATCGCGGGGTCGGACATCGGCACCAGGAAGACCGTGAGGCCCTGCTGCCGGCGGGCGCCCTTGGACGTCCGGGCCAGCAGGAAGCACCACTGCGCCATCGTGGCGTAGGAGGTCCAGACCTTCTGGCCGGTGACCCGCCAGCCGGCGCCGTCGCGGCGGGCGGTGGTGCGCAGGGAGGCGAGGTCGGAGCCCGCCTCGGGCTCGCTGAAGCCCTGGCACCAGATGACCTCTCCGCGGGAGATCGGGGGCAGGTGGCGGGCCTGCTGCTCGGCCGTGCCGTGCCGCATGATCGTCGGGCCGACCCAGTTGACGCCCATGTACTGCGCGCCGCGCGGCTCGTGCAGGGCCCACATCTCCTCGCGGACGGCCATCTGCTCCCACGGCGACGACTCGCGCCCGCCGAACTCGCGGGGCCAGGCCATGCACAGCAGGCCGCGCTCCGCGAGGGTCCGGCAGAACGCCTGGGCGACCTCGAGGTCAGCGGGGTCGGCGGTGAAGGCACCGAGGAAGTCGGGTGGCACGTGCTCACGGACCAGCTGACGAAGCTCCCGGCGCAGGGTCGCCACGCCCTCGCCCATCTCGTACTCCATGGACCGGAAAAGTAGTCTGAATCGCGTCAACCTTCAATACTTATAAGGATACGAGCGGTATGCTCGCGGGGTGTCGATCAGCCGCCGCGGGCGCGTCTCGCAGGTTCGGATCGCCGAGACCGTCGCCGCGGCCCTGCGTGCGCGCATCCTCGCTGGCGACGGGACGGACGGATACCAGCTCCCGACCCAGGACCAGCTCGTCCAGGAGTTCGGGGTGAGCTATCCCTCCGTGCGGGAGGCCATCCGGATCCTGGAGACCGAGGGCCTGGTCACCGTGCGGCGCGGCAAGGTCGGCGGCGCCGAGGTGCACCGCCCCGACGAGGCGTCCGCCGCCTACCATCTCGGGCTCGCGCTGCAGGCCGGCCGGGTCACGCTGGGCGACCTGGCCACCGGGCTGCAGACCTTCGAGCCGCTGTGCGCCGCACAGTGCGCGGCGGCGCCGGACCGGCACGAGCGGATCGTCCCCGTGCTGCGGGCGAACGTCGAGGCCACGGCCGGGTTCGTGGGCACCGGCAGCGCGTTCACGCACGCCGCCCGCGAGTTCCACGAACTCGTCGTCGCGCTCACCCCGAACGCCACGATCCGCCACATCGTGAGCAGCCTGGTGGCGCTGTGGTCCGCCCAGGAACAGGCCTGGGCGGAGTCGGCCGCCAGCAGGGGCGCGTACCCCGCCGAAGTCGAGGCCGAGCAGGTCGTCCGCACGCACCGGCGGATCCTCACCGAGATCACGGCCGGCCGCGCGCCGGCGGCCGAGCGCATCACCCGCGCCCACCTCACCGCCTCACAGGCCTACCTCCTCGACCGGTTCGACGACAGCGTGGTCACCGTCACCGACGCGAGGTCCCGGCAGACGTACGCCGTCCCGAACCCCATCTGGCGCGTCTAGCCCGGGCGGTACGGCGCGCCCGGGCCAGCACGTCGAGCGTGGGCGGTCAGCGGGCCGTCCAGCCGCCGTCCACCGCGATGGTCTGGCCGGTCACGTACCGGCCCGCGTCGCTGACCAGCCACAGGACCGCGCCTAGGAAGTCCTCCACCCGGCCGTCGCCGGGCAGTGGGGTGTTCCGCCGCAGCCAGTTCTGGCCACTCTCGGTGTCGTAGAGGCTGTCGGTGATCTCGCTGCGGAAGAAGCCCGGGGCGATGGTGTTGACCCGGATCTCGTGCCGCGCCCACTGGACGGCCAGCTCGGAGGTGAGCCCGGACAGCCCCGCCTTGCTGGCCGCGTACGACGCCTGCGGGATGCCGGGGACACCGACGATGCCGCTGATCGACGAGATGTTGACCACCGCGCCCCGCCCGGCCGCCTTCATGTGCGGGAACACCGCCTGGCTGAGCCGGAGCGGAGCCACCAGATTCAGCGCCAGGGTCCGGTTGATGGCGTCGAGCGGCTCGCTCTCGGCGCGTTCCTCGGTGAGGCGGGCACCGGCGGCGTTCACCAGGATCTCCGGCCCGCCGAGCTCGGCGGCGACCTGCGGCACCACGGCGTCGACCTGCTCCGGGTCGAGCAGGTCGGCGCCGACGGCCAGGCCGCCCAGCTCCTCCGCGAGCGCGAGGAGCCGGTCGCGGCGGCGCGCCACCACGGCCACCCGGGCACCGGCGGCGGCCAGCGCCCGCGCGATGCCCGCACCGAGGCCGGACGACGCCCCGGTCACCACCGCGACCCGGTCCTTGAGGGCGAACAAGTCGAACAACCCGAACTGATCGGGAACCGCTGTCATGCGGTCACGATCCGTCCCGGACGCTCCTCGGTCAACTCATCGCCCTCGATCAGGACACGGCCGTTGACGAGGGTGTAGTCGTAGCCCCGCGCCCGCTGGACGAACCGGTTCGCGCCGTGCGGGAAGTCCGCGAGCATTTCGGGGGTGTCCAGGTCGAGGCGATCCAGATCGATCACGTTGACGTCGGCGAAGGCGCCGGGCGTGAGGACGCCCCGGTCGGCGAGGCCGAACAGCTCGGCCCCCTCGGCGCTCAGCTTGCGCACCGCCGTGCCGACGTCCAGCAGGCCCTTGTCGCGCACCCAGTGCCGCAGCAGGAAGGTGGGCTGGCCCGCGTCCATGGTGAGGGCCACGTGCGCGCCGGCGTCCCCGACCCCGACGACGACGTCCGGGTTGGTGATCATCACGGCGACGGCGTCGAGGTCCTGGTTGAGCACCGGGTAGTAGAGCAGCCCACGGCCGTCGGTCTCCAGGGTGCAGGCGAGGAACGCCGCCGCCGGGCTGACCCCGCGGCGAGCCGCCTCGGCCGCCAGGCTGTTACCCGGGTCGACGTCGTACCGCGCCGGGCCGGGCGGGAGCAGGTACAGCTTCGACGGGTCCTTCGGCGCCAGCGGGCCCGACAGCTCGACCGGGTTCTCCGCCTCCTCGACCAGCGCGCGGCGCACCTCGGCGTCGCGGAGCGCCGCCAGCCGCTCCGCCCACGGCTGCTCCATGAACTTCGCCCAGCCCGGCAGCGCGTCGTACGGCGTGCGGCCGACGAGCCCGTAGAGGATGCCGCTGCCCCGGGCCGCGGTCTGCGGACGCAGGTCGGCGCCGCGGCCGCGGGCGGCGGCCACCTCGTCCATCACCCAGGACCACAGGCCGGGCCGGCGGTCGCTCTGCATGATCGCGAAGGTGAGCGGGCGCCCCGAGGCGCGGCTCACCTCCTCCATCCAGGCCAGCTCGGCGACGGAGTTCTGCCGCTCCGGTCCGTCCCGCTCGCCGATGCGGGGGACGACCTCGATCGTGCCGCGCCCGCGCGAGGCGAGGGCCCCGGCGATCGCGGCGAGCTCCGCCTGCAGGGCGTAGGTGCCCGGGACGGCGCGGCCGTCCGGCACGGTGTGCATGAAGCTGCGGGACGTCGAGAAGCCGAGGGCGCCGCCGTCGATCGCCTCGCCGACGACCGCCGCCATCTTCGCGATGTCCTCGTCGGTGGCGGGGGCCTCGTCCAGGCCACGTGGGCCCATGACGTAGTAGCGCAGCGCGCAGTGGCCGATCATGCCGCCGACGTTGACGCCGAGCTGCCGGCGGCCGAGCGCCTTCAGGTAGTCGCCGTAGCTCTCCCAGCTCCAGTCGATCCCGTCCATGATCGTGTCGGCCGGGATGTCCTCGACGGACTCCATCATCTCGGCGAGGTAGCGCTGCTCGCCGGGCCGCACGGGCGCGAACGTGACGCCGCAGTTGCCCAGGACGATGCTGGTCACGCCGTGCCACGAGGACGGGCTGGCCACCGGGTCCCAGAAGAGCTGCGCGTCGAGGTGGGTGTGGATGTCGACGAATCCCGGGGTCACCAGGCGCCCGCGGGCGTCGATCCGGCGGCGGCCGGGTTCGCTCACCTCACCGACCGCGGTGATCCGCTCCCCGTCGATCGCCACGTCCGCGCGACGGGGCGGCGAACCCGTCCCGTCGACCACCTCGCCGCCATAGATCACGATGTCGTGCATGGCATCCGTTCCTCCGGTCCGCCGGACGGGCGGTCGACTGATGAGTAAGCCCTCATTCATCAAAAATGCTAAGGAGGCTGGCCGTGTCCCGTCAAGCGGCACGGACGCCGCTCGTGGATCGCCGGAGCCGGGCACCCGCCGCCGACGACCCGCAGCCCGCATGATCTACGATCGCCGAGCTGCGCCCGCCAGGCGGCGACACGGACAACAATGTCACGGACGACAGTGACGCACATGACACCGAAATCGCGAGGGCGCGGCGTTTCTCGGCGCCGGTGATTCCCCCAGCTGAAGTAGTGTACGTTCATTCACTAGCTGTGGTACTAGGCGTGCCGGGAGGAACCATGGCCGAGCAGGTAGCCCACTCCCCCGACGCCACCGGGTCACAACGGCCTCGGCGGCTCACCGCCGAGGCCCGCAAGCGCTCGATCCTCAAGGCCGCCCGCCAGGCCTTCATCGAGACGGGCGACATGAACGGCACGACCATCAAGGCGATCGCCGAGCGTGGCGGAATCAGCGAAGGCGTGATCTACCGCCATTTCGAGAGCAAGGACCAGCTCTTCTACGAGGCCGTGGTCGAGCCGCTGCGCGAGGCCGTGGACGAGCTCGTCGCCGCGACCGAGGTCGTCGATCTCGAGGAGCCGCTGACCCCCGAGCGGCAGCTGCAGACGATGAACGGCCTCTACCGCCAGCTCATCTCCACCCTGGAGGAAGTCCTCCCGCTGCTGGGCCTGGTGCTCTTCGGCGATCCGAAGGTCGGCCGGCGGTTCTACCGCAAGCACTTCGCGGTCGCGATGGACCGGCTCGCCGATGCCTGGCGCGACGTCGAGGACCGCTACGGATTCGAGTTCGAGTCGCCCGACCTCTCCGCCCGCGCGGTGATGGGCATCGCCCTCGTCCTGGCCATGGAGAGCCGCCACAACGACCTGTTCAACCGCGATCGGGCGGTCGCCCTGATCAGCGAGAGCACGATCAAGGGCTTCTTCCCCGTCATCGAGCCCTCCCGCCGCCGGCGCTGACCCCACCCGGCCGGTCGCCCCACCCTGCCGGTCGCCCCACCTCCCAGCTGACGCCTGCGCCCGCTGCGGTGTCAGCGCCGAAGTGAGCTGTGTGTGTGCGGTCAAGAGGATGGCTGAGCCAACTCGCTTCACTCGCCGGCCCCCGAGCGCCGGCGGACGGTCGGATGCCGGCCGGCCGCGCCAGCCCGGAATACCTGTGAGGGCACGGCCACCCCGGCTCGTCGAATCGCTCTGGCCAGCACCTGGCCCGGCGATCTGGCACGTTGGTAGCAAGTAAGCACTCACATGGTTGATAAGGTCGACGACCAGTGCGGACCACACCAACGAAGATCAATTCAAGCTAGCGAGCACTCGCTCATGGTGTTAGGCTCCGCCGAGAGTCACCCCCAGGGAGGCACTGTGCGTGACCGGCTGATGTACAGGGATGCGTTCTATATCAACGGCACCTGGGCCGCGCCGGCCGGCTCCGGGACTCTGAACGTGGTGTCGCCCTCGACCGAAGAGATCGTGGGCGCGTTACCCGAAGCCACCCGCGAGGACATGGACAGGGCGGTCCGCGCCGCGCGCGACGCCTTCGAGAACGGCCCCTGGCCACGGATGTCCGCGGCCGAGCGAGCCGACATCCTCGCCCGGGCCGCCGAGGCCCTGCGCAAGCACGAAACCGAGATCGCCCAGGTCACCACCGACGAGATGGGCTGCGCGACCAGCCAGGCCAAGGCCGCCCAGACCGGCCTGGTCGCCCCCGTCTTCGAGTACTACAGCGAGCTGGCCCGCAGCTACGAGTTCGAGCGGACCGTGCTGGCCGGTGACCGCGGCGCCCTGGTGACGCAGGAACCGGTCGGCGTGGTCGCCGCGATCGTTCCCTGGAACGCGCCGGTCACGCTGGCCGCGTGGAAGGCCGCTCCGGCGCTGGCCGCCGGCTGCACGGTCGTCCTCAAGCCGGCGCCCGAGGCCCCGCTGAGCAACTTCATCCTCGCCGACGCGATGGACGAGGCGGGTGTGCCGCCCGGCGTGGTCAACGTCGTCCCCGGCGGCCGCGAGGTCGGCGAGTACCTGGTCACCCACCCGGACGTCGCCAAGGTCGCGTTCACCGGGTCGACGGCTGCCGGCCAGCGGATCATGAGTCTGTGCGGCGAGGCCGTCCGGCGGGTCTCCCTCGAGCTGGGCGGCAAGTCGGCCTCGATCCTGGTCGACGACGCCGACTTCGACACCGTCGTCCCGACTGTCGTGCGCGGCGGCATGCACCTCTCCGGCCAGGTCTGCGGTGCGCACACCCGCGTCCTGGTGCCGCGGTCGCGCTACGAGAAGGTGCTCGAGATCGCCGCCGCGGCCGCCGCGGGCGTCTCGGTCGGCGACCCGCACGACCCCTCCGTCTTCGTCGGCCCCCTGGTCGCCGAGCGGCAGCGGACGCGGGTCGAGGGCTACATCGAGGGCGCGGTGCGCGACGGCGCCCGCGTGGTCGCCGGCGGCGTCCGCCCGGAGCACCTGCCGCGGGGCTGGTACGTCGCCCCGACCATCATCGGCGACGTCGACAACAACATGCGGATCGCCCGGGAGGAGATCTTCGGGCCGGTCCTCTGCTTCCTCCCCTACGACGACCTCGACGACGCCGTCCGCATCGCGAACGATTCCCAGTACGGGCTGTCCGGCGGTGTGTGGTCGGCCGACCCGGCACGCGGCGTGGAGGTCGCCCGGCGCATCCGCACCGGCAGCGTGGCCGTCAACGGCGCCTATCCGCCGTTCCCGCTGGTGCCCTTCGGTGGGTTCAAGCAGTCCGGTCTCGGCCGTGAGCTCGGCCCCGAGGGCCTGGCCGGCTTCCTGGAGACCCGCAGCATCGGTCTTCCCGCCGCGCTCGTGACGGCGTCCCAGCCGACCCCGTGACACCGGGTGCGGGAAACGTCTCCTGACGGGGACAGCGCGGCTTAGCATCCACCTCGTCCGGGATACCGACGCCTTCCGCCGCGGAGAACCGTCCCGGGCAGCCGCCAACGACACCGGGAGGATCGCGTGCCGAAGGGCATTCTGGTCGTGCAGACCCGTCCCGTCTCCGCCGAGCGCGAGGACGAGTACAACAAGTGGTATTCCGAGGAGCACGTGCCCGACATCCTCAAGATCCCCGGTTTTGTGGGCGCGCGCCGTTACCGGGTTCGCGACACCGCCGACGTGACGGCCGATCCGGGGACGCTCGAGTACATAACCATTTACGAGATCGAGGCTGACGACCTCGCCACGCCGCTGCAGGACCTGCGCGCCTCGTCGAACGCCGGCCGCGTCCGGCGCAGCAGCTCGCTGCAGACCGACCCGCCGCCGATCCGGACCTTCTACGAGCTCATCGACTAGCACGGCGGGACGGCCCTGGTGCCGGGCACCAGGGCCGGACACCTACCCGAGGCCACCGAACCAACCCCGCCACTGACCCGCCACAAAGAGGAGAACCGGTGTCGACACTCACGCCCCCCGACGCGGTGGCGCTCCCGTTCCTCGGCGGCGGGCCGCGGCGGTTGCTGATCGGCGGAGAATGGAGCGAGGCGGCCTCCGGCCGGACCTTTCCCAGCATCAACCCGTCCACCGGCGAGACGCTGACCGAACTGGCCGAGGGCGGCGCCGAGGACGTCAACCGGGCCGTCGCCGCGGCGCGCGCGGCCTTCGAGGGCCCGTGGCGGCGCATGCTCCCCAGTGAGCGGCAGGACCTGATCTGGGCGTTCGCGGACGCGGTCACGGCCCACCAGGAGGAGCTGAAGCTGCTCGAGGCGCTCGACATGGGCGCGCCGATCGGGCGCCGCCGCCCCGGGACGAAGCCGGGCTCGTCCTGGGAGGCCGGCGTCCTGCGCTACTTCGCCGGCTGGGTTACCAAGATCCACGGGGAGACCATCCCCAACTCGATCCCGCGCCAGGTCCTCAGCTACACGCTCAAGGAGCCGATCGGGGTGGTAGCCGCGATCGTGCCCTGGAACCGGCCGGTCAGCAACGCCATCTGGAAGATCGCGCCCGTGCTGGCGGCGGGATGCACGATGGTGCTCAAGCCCGCCGAGGAGGCCAGCCTCGCCGCGCTGCGGCTCGGTGAGCTGCTCACCGAGGTCGGGATCCCGCCCGGCGTGGTGAACATCGTGACCGGCCCCGGGGAGACGGCCGGCGCGGCCCTGTCTGCGCATCCGGACGTCGACAAGGTGGCCTTCACCGGGTCCACGACGACCGGGCAGCACATCGTGCGGGCGGCGGCCGGCAACCTGAAGCGGGTCTCCCTGGAGCTGGGCGGCAAGTCGCCCGATGTGGTCTTCGCCGACGCGGACCTGGATCGGGCCGTGCCCGGCGCGGCGATGGCAGTGTTCACGAACTCCGGCCAGATCTGCTGCGCGGGAACCCGCATCTTCGTAGAGCGGTCGATCCACGACGAGTTCGTCGAGCGGATCGCCACGTTCGCCGCGAACCTGCAGGTCGGCAACAGCCTCGACCCGAAGACCAGGATCGGGCCGCTGGTCTCGGCCGAGCAGCTCGAGCGCGTCGTCGGCTACCTCGACCTCTCCAGGGAGGAAGGCGCGCGGGCCGCCGCCGGCGGTGCCCGCATCGAGACCGACGACCTGGCCCGGGGCTACTTCGTCGCGCCGACCGTCCTCACCGACGTGCACGACGAGATGCGGGTGGTGCGAGAGGAGATCTTCGGCCCGGTCGCCTGCGTGCTGCCCTTCGACTCGATCGAAGAGGTGACGGCCCGCTCCAACGACACCGAGTTCGGCCTGGCCGGCGGGGTGTGGACACGGGACATCGGCAAGGCCCACCGGATGGCGCGCGACCTGCGGGCCGGAACGGTGTGGGTGAACAACTTCAACCTCATGGACCCGGCCGTTCCCTTCGGTGGATACAAGGCCAGCGGCTGGGGCCGGGAGATGGGGCACCAGGCGCTCGACGAGTACCTCAACGTCAAGTCGGTCTGGATCGACACAGCCTGATCCGGGCGGCCGGGTGCGGGCGCCCTGGCGGAAACGAACACAAATACCCGTGAACGTCTCGGAGAAAGTGAGGACCAGATGCCCACGCCTGCCGCCGCCCCGATGCCCGACGAATGGTGCCTGAAGGACTTCGACCACCTCTCGCATGACCTGGCAGCCGTCTTTCCCGAGACGATGGACCGGATGCGGACCTTATGCCCGGTCACGCACACCGGGCAGCACGGCGGCTTCTGGGTGGTGACGAAGTACGGGGACGTCCTCAACGTCGCCCAGGACTGGGAGTCGTTCAGCTCCGCCTACGGCCTGGCGATCCCGCCGAGCACGACGCACGTCCGCAACATCCCGGTGGAGGTCGACCCGCCGGAGCAGCGCGTCTACAAGAAGCTGGTGAACTCGCACTTCACGCCGAAAGCGATCGCGGGCTGGGAGGCCCCGGCCCGCGCGCTCGTCACCGACCTCATCGACGAGTTCATCGAGCGCGGCGAGTGCGAGTTCATGGACGACTTCGCCCGCCCGTTCCCGAGCCTGTCGTTCTTCAAGTTCGCGTTGGACGCCCCCACCGAGGACCTCGACAAGGTCTCCTTCCTCGCCTCCAAGGCCTCCATTCCGAACGACCCGATCGGTAAGGAGTGCTGGGCCGGTCTCTCCGAGTGGATCAACGGTTTCGTCGAGCAGCGGCGGCAGCGCCCGCCCCGCGGTGACGTCGTCGACGCCCTCCTCAAAGCGGAGTTCGAGGGCCGCCCGCTGACCCAGAAGGAGATCGTCGGCATCGTCCAGCTCCTCATCCTGGGTGGGCTCGAGACGACGGCCGGGGCGCTCGGTCTGATGCTGCTGCGTTTCAGCCGGCAGCCGGAGATCCCCGCCTACCTGCGCTCGCATCCTGAGCGGATTCCCGCCGGGGTGGAGGAGCTGCTGCGGCTCGACGGGCCGTTCATCGCGATCGCCCGGACCGCCACCCGGGACATCGAGCTCGACGGCAAGCAGATCAGCAAGGGCGACCGGGTCCTCATCTACTGGGCCTCCGCCAACCACGACGACGCCGAGTTCCCGAACCCGAAGACCTTCGACATCGACCGCTCGCCGAACCGCCATCTCGCGTTCGGCGCCGGGCCGCACCGCTGCCTCGGCTCGAACGTCGCCCGGCTGAACATGCGGATCGCCCTCGAGGAGCTGCTTCGGCGGATGGACGACATCCGCCTCCGCGAGGATGCCGACATCCACTTCCACTCGACCCTCACCCGGGCGCCCCTGCACGTCCCCATCACCTTCACCCCCGGCCCCCGTTCCGCGCCGGTCGGCTGACCCGGGCACCGGAGCCGCCGGCCGGTTGATCAGGGACGCGCGCTCCGCACGGTCTCCCGGACGGGTTCGCTGCCGGGGCCTGTCCGCACACCATCGCCACGAACACCAGTGCGATCCGGCTCTGCGAGTCGCTCGGGTTCACCCGCCGGGCCCGCCCAGTTGGCCGCCTGGTTGGGTCGAGCAGGGATACCGGCGCGAGCGCGCCATGTCCGGACCACCCCGGCACAGCCCCGTCGGACCGCCCCACCACACCGCGAAGATCAGAAACAGACCACACGCGGCACACGCCGCCAAGATCCACAGCGGGCACTCAAGAGCGCACCGCACTCGATGCTGGAATTCCGGAGCCTGGGTT